>NZ_JBFUMR010000004.1:0-191688 GCF_054049275.1 Nocardioides sp. P5_E3 | reverse complement strand
GCCCGCGGGGGCCGGCGCCGAGCACCGCCGCGTCGTACGCGCCCTGCTGGGCTCCCACCTGCGGCACACCTGGGCGGCGTCGCGGCTGGCGCAGTCGCCCCGCATCGTCGACGCCGGGATCCACGCCGCCGGCCGTGACCGCCACGCCTTCGACGCGCTCGTCGAGCTCGGCCTCGGCGACGGCCGCATCGACGCCCGGCTGGCGGGCGGGCTGCTGCGCAGCCTGGCCCGACCAGGCCGACCAGACCGACCAGACCGACCAGACCGGCCCGCACCTGACCTGCCTTCGACCCCCACACCCCGAGGTGGCTGACATGAGGATCCTCTCCGTACGAGGCGCACTGCCGCCCCACTCGCACCCGCAGGCCGAGATCACCGAGGCGTTCGGACAGTTCATCTCCGAGCGCAGCCTCGACCGGTCGCTGCTGCGCCGCTTCCACGCCAACGCCGGGGTCGAGCGACGGCACACGGTCCTCCCCCTCGACGAGTACGCCGGGCTCGGCGACTTCGGGCACGCCAACGACCTCTTCATCGAGCACGCCGTCGAGCTGGGCTCCCGCGCACTCGTCGACGCGCTCAAGGCCGCCGACCTCACCCCGTCCGACGTCGACCTCGTGGTCACCGCGACGGTGACCGGGCTCGCGGTGCCCTCGCTCGACGCCCGCATCGCCGCCCAGGTCGGGCTGCGGGAGGACGTGCGCCGGATGCCGCTGGTCGGGCTCGGCTGCGTGGCCGGGGCCGCCGGCATCGCCCGCGTCCACGACTACCTCCTGGGCCACCCCGACCACACGGCGGTGCTGATCGCCGTGGAGCTGTGCTCGCTGACCGTGCAGCGCGACGACGCCTCGGTACCCAACCTCGTGGCGAGCGGCCTCTTCGGTGACGGGGCGGCGGCCGTCGTCGCGGTCGGGGAGTCCGGCCGGTCCGGTCGGCCGGGACCGGTCGAGGTCCTCGACTCGCGCAGCCGGCTCTACCCCGACAGCGAGCGCACCATGGGCTTCGACGTCACGGGCAACGGCCTGCGCATCGTGCTCGACGCGGAGGTGCCCACCCTCGTGGGCCGCTTCGTGCGCGGCGACGTCGACGCCTTCCTCGCCGACCACGGGCTCACCCGCGCCGACATCGGCTGGTGGGTCTGCCACCCCGGCGGCCCCAAGGTGATCGAGGCGCTCGAGGAGGCGCTCGAGGTGCCCCGTGACGCCGTCCGGCTGACCTGGGAGTCGCTGGCCCGGGTGGGAAACCTGTCGTCGGTGTCGGTGCTCCAGGTCCTGGAGGACACCCTGCGCGAGCGCCCACCCGCCCCCGGCAGCCACGGCGTCCTGATGGCGATGGGACCGGGCTTCTGCTCCGAGCTCGTCCTGCTGAGGGCCGCGTCGTGACCGGGCTCGTCGCGTTCACCGTCCTGGTGGCGCTCGTCGGCCTGGAGCGGGTCGCCGAGCTCGTGGTGTCGACCCGCAACGCCCGGTGGAGCCGCGAGCGCGGCGGCGTCGAGCACGGCCTCGGGCACTTCCCGTTCATGGTCGTGCTGCACACCGCGCTGCTGGTCGGCGCGCTGGCGGAGGCGTGGATCCGGCAGCCGCAGGTGCCCTCCCTGCTGGCGTGGTCRATGCTCGCGCTCGTCATCGCGTCCCAGGCCCTGCGCTGGTGGTGCATCGCCACCCTCGGCCCGCGCTGGAACACCCGCGTGATCGTCGTGCCGGGGATGGCACCGGTGACGTCCGGGCCCTACCGGTTCCTCCGCCACCCCAACTACGTCGCCGTCGTGGTGGAGGGGATCGCGCTGCCGATGGTGCACGCCGCCTGGATCACTGCGCTGGTCTTCACCGTCCTCAACGCCGCGTTGCTCGTCGTACGCATCCGGGTGGAGGACGCGGCGCTCGCCACCCTGCCGCGTGCCGACGCGCCCACCGAGCCCCGGACGGAGGCCGCCGGTGCATGACCTCGTGGTGGCCGGCGGCGGTCCGGTCGGCCTCGCCGCGGCGCTGCACGCCCACCGCGCCGGGCTCTCCGTCGTCGTGCGCGAGCCCCGCACCGGCCCGATCGACAAGGCGTGCGGTGAGGGTCTGATGCCCGGTGCCGTCGCCGAGCTGGATGCCCTCGACGTCCACCCGCACGGTCGCGAGCTGACCGGGATCCGCTACCTCGACGGCTCGACCGACGGTCCCGGGGCGACGGCGAGGTTCGCCCGCGGGCCCGGACGCGGCGTGCGCCGCACCGTGCTCCACGACGCGCTGGCCGAGCGGGTCTCCGCCGCCGGCATCGCCATCGACCCCCGCCCCGTGGCCCGTGTCGACGATGCCGGCGACCACTTGCTCGTGGACGGAGAGCCGGCCCGACACCTCGTCGCCGCCGACGGCCTGCACTCGCCGGTGCGCCGCCTCGTCGGGCTCGACGTGCCCGTCGCCGGCCGGCGCCGCTTCGGGCTGCGCTGCCACGTGCAGCAGGCGCCGTGGTCGTCGTACGTCGAGGTGCACTGGTCGCCGCGCGCCGAGGCCTACGTGACCCCGGTCGACGACGACCTCGTCGGGGTGGCCGTCCTCGGCGCGGCCGGCTCGCGCTTCGAGGAGCTGATCGACGACTTCCCGCTGCTCCAGCAGCGGCTCACCGGTCCGCGCACGCGGGTGATGGGCGCGGGACCGTTGCGCCAGCGCGCACGCTCGCGGTCGGCGGGGCGGGTCCTCCTCGTCGGCGACGCCGCGGGCTACGTCGACGCCCTCACCGGCGAGGGCATCGCCCTCGGCCTGGCCCAGGCGCGCGTGGCCGTCGCGTGCATCGCCGACGGTCGCACCGAGCGCTACGACCGGCTGGCCGGCCGACTGGGCCTGCGCCACGAGCTCCTCACGCACGCCCTCCTGCGGGCCACCGCCCACTCCGCCGTCCGCAGGCGCCTCGTCCCGGCAGCGTCGAGGCTGCCGTGGCTCTTCGACACCGCCGTCAACCAGCTCGCCCGACCCGTGGGAAGGCCCGCATGACCACGACCGACGCCACCAGCACGACCGACACCGTCACGCCCGAGCTGGTGGTGCTGCTCGACGAGGACGGGCAGGCCGTCGGCACCGCCGACAAGGCGGGCGTCCACCACGCCGACACCCCGCTGCACCTCGCCTTCTCGTGCTACCTCTTCGACGACGCGGGCAACGTGCTGGTGACCCAGCGGGCAATGCACAAGCGCACGTTCCCCGGCGTGTGGACCAACAGCTGCTGCGGCCACCCGGCGCCCGGCGAGCCGCTCGAGGACGCCGTACGCCGCCGCGTCGAGCAGGAGCTCGGCACCACCGTCACCGACCTGCGGCTGGTGCTGCCCCGCTTCCGCTACCGCGCCGAGCAGGACGGCGTCGTGGAGAACGAGATGTGCCCGGTGTTCGTCGGGTCCGCCGCCGGGACGGTCTCCGCCGACCCCGACGAGGTCGCCGACGCCCGGTGGGAGCCGTGGGCGGCGTTCCGCGCCGCCGTCCTCGACGGCAGCCGCACGGTGTCGGTGTGGTGCCGCGAGCAGGTCGCCCAGCTGCCCGCCGACCCGTTGTCCGCGGCGGCCGCGGACGTCGAGGACCTCCCGCCCGCCGCGCAGGTCGTCCCCAGGCGGCCCTGAGGTTCCTCGTTCGGCGGCGCCGCGCCCGCGCGTGTGACACCCTGAGCGGTGCCTCGAGGACCGTGGGCCGCCGACCTGGCATGAGCTGGCATGAGAAGGACCTGTGACCGACGACGACGCCCCGCCGCCGACCTCTCGGTCCGTCCTCGACGCGGAGAGCGACCGCCTCGCGTGGCGCCTCGCCGTCGACGCCGCCGGCGTCGGGGCCTTCGTCTGGGACCTGGTGACGGGCGACCTCCGCTTCGACGAGCGGCTCCACGAGCTCTTCGGCCTCGACGAGGAGAGCTTCGGCGGGACCATCGAGGCCTTCAGCCGCTCCGTGCACCCCGACGACATCGGACGCGTCTCCGACGCCCTCCAGAGCGCCATCGCCACCTGCGGTGACTACGCCGCGGAGTACCGCGTGGTGCTGCCCGACGGGACCCTGCGCTGGATCGAGGCGCGCGGCCACGCCTTCGCCGACCAGCCCGACGGTCCGCCCGTCCGCCTGGTCGGGGCGGCGTACGACACCACCCAGGTGCGCGAGGGCGAGGCCCGCATGGGTCGCGTGCTCGAGTCGATGTCGTCGGCGTTCTTCCAGCTCGACCGCGAGTGGCGCTTCGCCTACGTCAACTCCGAGGCCGAGCGGCTGCTCGGCGCGACGCGGGTCCACCTGATCGGCGCCAGCATCTGGGACGCGTTCCCCGCCGCTGTGGGCAGCGCCTTCGAGGAGAACTACCGGGGTGCCGTCACGTCGGGCGAACCGGTGACCTTCGAGGCCTGGTACCCACCGCCGCTGAACGCCTGGTACGAGGTGCGCGCCTGGCCCTCCCCCGAGGGCCTGGCCGTCTACTTCGTCGACATCACCGCCCGCCGCGACGCCCAGGAGGCGCTGGACCGCTCCGCGCACCGCCTCGCACTGCTGGCGTCGGTGTCGGAGGCCCTCACCTCGACGCTCGATCCCACCGAGGGCGTCAGCCGGCTGGCCACCCAGCTGGTGCCCGAGCTCGCCGACTGGTGCTTGGTGACCCTCGTCGAGGACCCGAACGCCCCCGACTGGCGACGCGGGCTGCGCGACGTCGGCTGGTCGCACCGCGACCCCGCCATGGAGGACGTCCTGCGCGAGTACGCCGCCCGACGGCTGCGCGCGATGACCGACAGCTCCTACCTCGCCCAGGCGATCCGGGAGATGCAGCCGGTGCTGATGGAGTCCTCCGCGTCCGAGGCAGTGGCGGCGGTGCTGGAGCCCGGCACGGCGCGCGACCTGCTGCGCCGCCTGGCACCCTTCTCTGCGACGGTCGTCCCGCTGCGGGCCCGCGGCCGCACGGTCGGGGTGGTCAGCGCCTTCCGCGGCATCCACCGCACCCCGTTCACCGCCGACGACGTGTCCCTCCTCGAGGACATCGGCGCCCGCGCTGCGCTCGCGCTCGACAACGCCCGCCTCTACGAGTCGCAGCGCGACGTCTCCGAGGCCCTGCAGCGCAGCATGCTCACCGCACCGCCGCAGCGCCGCGGCCTCCAGGTCGCGACCCGCTACACCCCCGCCGGCGAGGCGGCCCGCATCGGCGGTGACTGGTACGACGCCTTCCTGCAGGGCAACGCCGCGGGCCCGACACCGGACATCGTGGTCGTCGTCGGCGACGTCGTCGGGCACGACGTGGAGGCGGCGGCCGCCATGGGGCAGGTGCGCGGCCTGCTGCGCGGCATCGCCGTGCACAGTGGCGACGCGCCCGCCGCGATCCTGTCCGGCCTCGACACGGTCATGCAGTCGCTGCAGCTCGAGACCACCGCCACCGCGGTCGTGGCCCGCTTCGAGCAGGTGGGCCCGGCCAGCAACGGCTCGGCCCAGGTCCTGCTGCGCTGGTCACATGCCGGGCACCCGCCGGCGCTGCTCGTCGACCACGACGGGACCGTCACCCGGCTCGCCGACGCCGACGCCAACGACCTGCTGCTCGGCTTCGACCCCGCAGCCGCCCGCCATGAAGGCGTGGTCGCGCTCCAGGCCGGGGCGACCCTCGTGCTCTACACCGACGGGCTCGTCGAGCGCCGTGACCGCGACATCGAGGAAGGCATCGAGGCACTGGAGCGGCTGCTCGCCGAGATGGCTCCCGGGACGACCGACCTCGACCTCCTCTGCGACCGGCTGCTGGGTGCCATGGCGAGCGAGGAGCAGGAGGACGACGTCGCCCTGCTCGTCGTCCGGTGGACTCCCGACGCGGCCTGAGCCACGTTCCTCCCGGGCGGCGCGCCACCGATCACCCACGTGGGGGGAGGCGGGTCCGGCGATGTATGCCGGAAGGTGCGCAGCATGAGCCAGCCCTGGGTCGCGGCTCCCCGACGAGAGGTCTGGGCGCACGGACTCTTCATGGTGGTCAGGGTCGTGCTGACGGTGTCGCTGCTCTGCGCGACGTACTTCCTGGTCCCGACGAGGCACCCGGGCAGCGGCTTCGGAGTGGGGTGGCTGGTCCTGCAGCTCTTGGTCTTCGCCGCGATCGTCGGCGCCCAGGTGCCGGCCATCATCCGGTCGAGGTACCCCGTGTTGCGGGCGATCGAGGCCCTGGCCTTGCTGGTCACCGTCTACCTGCTGATCTTCGCCCGGATCTACGTGGCGAACTCCCAGAACGACCCGGCGGGCTTCTCCAGCCCCCTCGGCCACGTCAACGCGCTGTACTTCACCGTGACCGTCTTCGCGACCGTCGGGTTCGGTGACATCGTGGCGCTGACCGAGAGCATGAAGCTGCTGGTGACCGCGCAGATGCTGCTCAACCTGGTGGTGCTCGGGCTGGGGATCAGGCTGCTCACCTCGGCGGCGCGGCGTGGCATCGCCCGTCGCGGGGGCCAGACCGACGTCGGGGAACCGGACCGGTCCGGTTTCTGAGGCGGCGCGTCCGGCCCGCTCCGTCCTGCCCATCGCCCACCGCGGGTGAGGGCAGTGCGTCGGGGCCGCCCGTACCGTCGGCCCGGAATGGTGTGGGCCCGGTCCGTGACGGGAAGGATCTCGATGAGCGACGTGGCCACAGGCAGGACCAGCAGGACGAAGGCGGCGGGCGGGGTCCTCGCGGCCACCTGCATCTCCACCTTGGTGGTGAACGCGAACACCTCGGCGGTGAGCATCCTGCTCCCGGCGATCTCCGAGGACACCGGCATGAGTCTCGACACGCTGCAGTGGGCCGTGACCGGATACTCGCTCGTCGGTGCTGCCGTGATCATCACGTCCGGCTCGCTGGGTGACGTGCTCGGGCGCAAGAAGGTCTTCCAGCTCGGCCTGGCGCTCTTCGTGATCTCGTGCGTGCTGATCGCGCTGGCCGAGTCCGGCGGCATGGTGATCGCCGGACGGCTGATCCAGGGTGCGGCCGGCGCCACGATCCTGGCCTGCGGCCTGAGCCTCCTGACGGTCGCGACGTCAGGAGACCAACGGCTGAAGTTCGTGTCGCTGTGGGGCGCCGCCGCCGCGGTCGGCGCAGCCGCCGGGCCGCTGCTCGGCGGCGTCCTCGTGGAGATCACCGGCTGGCAGGGTCTCTTCTGGATCGACGCGGGGGTGGCCGTCGGCTGCATGGCGCTGACCTACGCGACGGTCCAGGAGTCACGCGACGAGGCGCGGCCACGCTCCATCGACTACCTCGGCACTGTGCTGATCGCGCTCACGCTCGCACCGCTGATCTACGGCTTCACCAAGAGCGGCGACTGGGGGTGGATCTCCGCCGCGACGCTGGGTTGCTTCGCCGCCTCGGTCGTCGCCGGCTTCCTCTTCGTCAAGACCGAGCAGCGGGTCTCGGTGCCGCTGCTCGACCTCGCGCTGCTGCGCAACCGGATCCTGGTCGGCTCGACCCTGGCGATCCTCATCGGCGCCGGCACGATCAACGGGCTGATGTACCTGCTGAGCCTCTACTTCCAGAACCCCGCGGCGCTCGGCTTCAGTCCGCTCGAAGCGGGCGTGGCGACACTGCCGGCCACGGTCGGCCTGGTCGTGGTCGCCCCGCTCGTGCCGAGGCTGGCCAACCGGCTCGGCGGCCGCCAGGTGATCGGCGTCGGCTTCATCGCGATGGCCGCCGGGTTCGCGGTGATCGGGCTGGTCGACTCGGCATGGGCGTACACCGCGTTCCTGTTGCCGATCCTGGCGATCGCCGTCGGCATGGGCCTCAGCAACGGTCCCGCGTCGTCGGCCGCGACCGCGTCCGTCCCGCAGGAGCAGGTCGGCGGGGCCTCAGGGGTCTCGAACATGGCGCGGTACGTCGGCGCGGCGGTCGCGACCGCCTTGTGCGCCACGATCTACGCCAGCGTCCAGAGCAACCAGCTCGACGACGGCGCCAGCGCCGGCGACGCCCTGGCCTCGGGCCTGGCCGCCGCCTCGTGGCTGCTGGCCGCGATCAGCGCCCTCGGCATCCTCCTCGCCCTGGTCGCGATCCGTCGGCACAAGGCGGCCGAGGGCACCGCTGGGGACGCCGCCGCCTCGGCCGCGGCGCACCTGTACACGATCCCGACCACTGCCTCGGGCAGCGGGTCATGAGCGCGGTCCCCTTCACGCGGGACGACTACGCCGCGCGGATGGCGCGGGTCGTGGCCGACGGCGAGGCCGCCGGCGTCGACGGCGTGCTGGTGACGCCCGGCCCGGACCTGGTGTGGCTGACCGGCTACCAGCCGACCGCGATCACCGAACGGTTGACGGTGCTCGTCCTCACCACCGACCGAGAGCCGACCCTGCTGGTGCCGACCCTGGAGCGGCCGGACACCGAGCGCGCCGCCGGCACCGCCGCCACCACCCTCGTCGACTGGCTCGACGGCGCCGACCCGTACGCCGCGGCGAGCGCGCTGCTGCGTCCCGACGGTCGCTACGCGATCTCCGACGGCGCGTGGGCCATGCACCTGCTGGCTCTCCAGACAGTGCTGCCGCACACGGCGTACGACTCGATGACGACGCGGCTGCCGATGCTGCGCGCGGTGAAGGACGCCAACGAGCTCGCCCGGCTCGAGGCGGCGGGCGCGGCCGCGGACGCGACGTACGAGCAGATCCTGGGCGTGCGGTTCTCGGGGCGGAAGGAGACCGACGTGGCCGCCGACCTCGCCGGGCTGCTGCGCGAGCACGGTCACGAGCAGGTCGACTTCACGGTCGTCGGGTCGGGACCCAACGGCGCCAACCCGCACCACGAGGCCGGCGACCGGACCATCGAGGTCGGCGACTGCGTGGTGCTCGACTTCGGTGGGCTCATGTTCGGCTACGGGTCGGACACCAGCCGCACCGTCTGCGTCGGCGAGCCGTCCGACGACATCCGCGAGGTGCACGAGGTGGTACGACTCGCGCAGCAGGCCGGCGTCGACGCCGTACGCCCCGGCGTCGCGTGCCAGGAGGTCGACCGGGCGGCACGCGCCGTGATCACGGACGCCGGCTACGGCGAGCAGTTCATCCACCGCACGGGCCACGGCATCGGCACCACGACGCACGAGCCGCCGTACATGATCGAGGGCGAGGAGCAACCGCTGGTCCCGGGCATGTGCTTCTCGGTGGAGCCCGGCGTCTACCTCGCCGGCCGGTTCGGCGTTCGCATCGAGGACATCGTCACCGTCACCGACACCGCCGGGCGGCGGCTCAACAACACGGACCACGCGCTGCAGTTCGTCGAGTGACGGGCCCTCCCGTCGCCGCACCGGCGCTCAGTGCAGGAACACCTTGCCCAGCACGGCGAGGACGCCCAGCGAGGCTGCCCCCGCCGACTCGAGCACGAGCCGCCAGCCCCGGATGTCTGCCCGGTGGGCGCCGAGGTAGCCGATCACGGCGAGGAACGCCACCGAGAACCACAGCGCCCAGTAGGCCGCGCCGCTGGCGGACATCCCCAGCAGGTCGAGCAGGAGGTAGACGACGACGGCGGGCACGGCACCGACGAGGATGAACACCTCCTTGGCCGCCGCGTGGGGGGTACGGCGGTAGAGGGGCCGGCGGTCACCCTCGAACAGCATCTCCTGCGTCTCGGTGTACACGTGGGCCAGCCAGTAGACGACCGAGACGGCACCGACGCTGAGTGCGACCCGCTGGACGTGCGAGACGTTCGCGCTCACCGCGGCCAGGGAAGAGGCCGTGATCACGGCCCCGTAGAGGATGGCGCCGGGGTCACGGCGCGCCAAGGTGTCCGCGGCCCTGCGGCGGTGACTGTCGCTCACGCGTCGATCCTCGCTCACGCGTCGACCTCTCTCGCACGACTGGGTTGGGCGTCCGCAGGTGCCCGGCCAGACGCTACGGCCCGTGCCCCGGGCCAGACCTCACCTATCACGGGTGAGCCGCCGACGCCGCCCCGCGCGTGGAATGGACGGGCCGACCCGTTGAGGAAAGGAACACCGCCATGTGTCGATGGCTCGCCTACTCGGGTTCGCCAGTGCTCCTCTCGGACCTGCTCTTCGCCCCGGAGAACTCCCTCGTGGTGCAGAGCATGCACTCGCGGCTCGGGGTCGAGGCCGTGAACGGCGACGGCTTCGGGGTGGGCTGGTACGGCGCCAAGGAGGAGCCCGGGATCTACCACAGCACCGAGCCCGCCTGGAGCGACCGCAACCTGCGCGAGATCTCGGGCCACGCGTCCGCGGGTCGGGTGTTCGCGCACATCCGGGCGACGACCGGCACGCCCGTCCAGCAGACCAACTGCCACCCCTTCCGGCACGGGCGCTGGCTCTGGATGCACAACGGGGCGATCTCGGACTTCGCCTCGGTCAAGCGCGACCTGACGCTGGAGGTGGAGCCGTCGCTGTTCCCCCACATCGAGGGCTCGACGGACTCGGAGCTCTTCTTCTTCCTCGCCCTCACCTTCGGGCTCGAGCAGGACCCGCCCGCCGCGGTGGCCCGGGCGGTCGGGTTCATCGAGGAGACGGGACGACGGCACGGCGTCGAGCACCCGATCCAGATGACGGTCGCCACCACCGACGGCGCGACCACCTGGGCCTTCCGCTACTCCAGCGAGGGCAGGTCCCGGTCGCTGTTCCACAACACCGACGTCAGCGCCCTCCGGCTCCAGCACCCCGACAACCTCACCCTCCAGCACGTGTCCGACGACGCGCGCCTCGTGGTGTCCGAGCCGCTGGGGAGCCTGCAGGGCGCGTGGCGGGAGGTGCCGGAGTCGACCTGCCTCGTCATCCAGGGCGGACGGGAGCAGCTGCACCCGTTCACGCCGACCGCCGCCACGTCATCGGCGGGCTCCGCCACCGCGGCCGTGTGAGGCGACCGCGATGACGGCCCTCACGGTCTGGCGCTACGACACCCCCTTCGGGGCCGAGGCCGCGGCAGTGCGCCTGAAGCGCCTCGAGGAGCTCAAGGTCCTCACCGTCCACGACGCCATCACGATCGCGTGGATGCCGCAGGCACGGGAGCCGGTGATCGGGCACCTGAAGCATCCGACGGCCGCGAGCGCCGGCAAGGGGTCGGTGCTGGGCGGCCTGGTGGGCATGCTCGTGCTGGCGCCGGTGGCCGGAGCCGCGCTGGGAGCCGGGGTCGCATCCGTGTCGGCGCGATTGCGCAAGTCCGGCATCGACGAGGAGTTCGTCCGGGAGCTCGGCGAGCAGCTGACCCCGGGCTCGTCGGCGCTCCTCGTGCTGTCGAGCGACGGGGACCTCGACGAGGTCCGACCCGCGATGGAGCGCGAGCTCGAGCGGGGGGACGTCGTGCTGCTGCACGCCGAGCTCTCCGCGGACGCCCCGGCGGCCATGGTCGAGGCGATGGACGAGCTCCGGCGCGACGGTGGCACGTCGGGGTCCTGACCCGGCGCGCGAGCGTCACCCGTGCCGGGTGAGTCCGCCGCACCGATGTGGTGCGAGCCTGTGCCCGACAGCATCGGGACGAGGAGGAGCACCATGACGAGTGACACCACCCGGTCGCACCGCCAGGAGGCGGACGATGCACCATCCTCGCCCCTGTGGACCGGCATGCTGGGCTTCGCGTCCATCATGCTGCTGCTGCTGGGCGGCTTCCACGTCCTGGGCGGGTTCATCGCCCTCCTGGAGAACCGGGTGTACGACGTCGACGCCTCCGAGCTGCTCCTGTTCCGCAGCTACGCCGGGTGGGGCGTCGCCCACATGGCGATCGGCACCGCGGCGTTCCTCACCGGGATCGCCCTGTTCTACCGCCGGCCCTGGAGCCGGATCGCGACCATCGTGATCGCGTCCATCAGCGCCGTGACGAACCTGGCGTTCCTCTCGGCTGCCCCCGTCTGGTACGGGCTCCAGATCCTCATCGACGTCCTCGTCATCTACGCCGTCACGGTCCACTTCGAGGACGAGCGCGACTAGCGCTCCGGGCCCTGCGACTGATCGTCCGGGCCAGGCGGCCGCGGACGGTCAGCGGGGTCGAGGTTCCTGAAGTAGTGGTCGTGCTCGGCGCGCACGGAGTCGTCCGGGGTGTCGTCCTCGTAGGCCGGGGCGGCCGCGAGCTGGGCCCGGGTGAGGGCGACCCGGACGCTGCGACCGTCGTGGTGCATCGACGTCACCGCGCCGGCAGGCACGAGGCGCGGCCCGGCGATCGGAGGACCGGCGTCGACGACCAGGTAGGCCGCGGGCGACGAGCTGGAGGCACGGGCGACGACACCGAGGTGGCCGTCGGGGGCCTCGACCTCGTAGCCGACGAGGTCGCGGTCGAGGGTCCACGTGGACTCGCGGTAGTCCCAGACGGAGTCTCGGTAGTCCCACAACCCGCCAGTCATCGTGTCACCTCGCTCAGGAGCCGCGGGCCAGCCCCGCGTACATCTCCAACGTCCGGCGGCTCGCACCGTTACGCCGGGGGTGCTGAGGTCCGGTACCCACCGGGGCTGCGGTTCACACGGCGGACGTGGCGTCAGCCGGCGAGGATGCGGGCCTTCTGCTGCTCGAACTCGGGCTCGCTCAACACGCCGGCAGCCTTCAGCTCACCGAGCTCCTTGAGCTGAGCGAGCTTGTCGTCCATGCCCGTCTGGGGAGGGGGCGGCGGCGGCGCGTACTGCTGCTGCTGCGGCGGCGGCTCCTGGGCGTACTGCTGCTGCTCCTGGGACGCCCACCTGCCCGCCTGCCGGCGTGAGACCCGGTTGGACACGGCCGTAGCGGTACCGGCGATGGCGGCGGTGCGTGCGACACCGCGGATGAGACCTGGCATGACGTGTGTTCCTGTTCTCTCGAGGTCAGACCGAGGAGGCGGCGGCGTCGGCCGCGTCGACAGCGGCCAGCATGGCCTGGACGGGGATGCGGCCGCTGGCGACCAGCTGCCCACCGCCCTTGCGAACCGCCCGGGCGAAGGGCGCGGCCCAGACGTTCTCGTAGACGAGGATGCCCGCGGAGCTGCCCGCTTCGAGCGCGGTGCCCGCCTCGTCCAGGTCGTCCTCGTCGAGCAGTCCCGACGAGGCCCCTTCGAAGACCGTCAGGTCCAGCTCGCCGTCGCCGTCGACGTCGCTGATGTCGATCGCGTGGATGGACCCGTCCGGGTCCTTGGTGACGAAGGCAAGGTCCAGGATGCGGATGAGGCCGCGCTCGACGAGGTCGAGCAGGATCGGGAAGCCCTCCCCCGTCATCCTGCTGCCCGGGAACTCGACCACGATGTAGTCGATCGGACCCATCAGATCGAGGTCGTCGCCGGTCTCCTGGTCGAGGTCGTTGGACATGCTCTCCTCCTGCGGCTCGTGGGGACGCGACCCGGTGTGGTCACCCGGCCAGTCGTCCTCTCGGAGCCTAGGGAGCGCGCGCGCCGCGCCGCTTCACCCGCAGCGGATGAGCCCCCGGGGGCCCGGTCCCGTCAGGGCAGGCTGGCCGACGATCCGACGTCCAGCACGAGCGGCCGGCAGGACGGCGCCTCGTGGGCCAGGGCCTCCTCGAACCGCGGCCCGGCGAGGTCCATCCAGCCGCGCGGGAACCGTCCGGCGACCGGGACGTGCAGGGTCTGCCAGTGCACCGGCACCGCAGCCCGCGCAGCCACGAGCCGGCACGCCGTCGCGGCCTGCTTCGGTCCCATGTGCCCCGGGGACAGGCGCGGCCCCCACCCGCCGACCGGGACGACGGCCACGTCGACCGCGGAGCCCGCGAGCTTCGGGTGGCCCTCCATCCCCGGGTAGAGGTCGGTGTCACCCGCGAGCCAGACGACGCCCGACGGGCCACGGACGAGGTGCCCGTTCGCCGCGTTGGGTCGGTGCGGCATCGGTCGGGAGTGGTGCACGGCGGGGACGAGCCGCACCGCCACGTCGCCGGCAGCGCCGACAGGCACCCACTCCCCCTCGCCGAGCCCACGCCCGGCGAGGCCTTTCTTCGCCACCCAGACGGCGTTCTCCGGTGCCGTGAGCACCGGCACCCCGCCGAGCATCCTCAAGGACCCGACCTCGGCGTGGTCGTGGTGGAGGTGGGAGAGCAGGACGGCGTCCGCGCCGGACCAGGCCTCGCCCTCCGGAGTGGCGCCGCGGCGCCGCAGGATGCCGTTGTGCCGCCGCAGCAGGGGGTCGGACACGATCCGGACACCGTCCATGTCGACCACCACGGTGGCGTGCCCGAGCCAGGTGACGGTGATGGTCACGTCGGCCTCGAGGGAGGCGCGAGGCCGGTCACGGCAGGAGCCCAGGACGCGGCGTCACCAGGGCGACCCCCCCGTGCGCTTGCGTGCCGCACGTGCCAGGACGAGCGACAGCCGCATCGCCGTCCGCGCGTCCCGCAGCGAGCGACGTACGGCGGGGGACGTGAGGGTCAGCACCAGCACGATGGACAGCCCGGCGGGGGCCCAGGTGGCGACGAGGCCCGCCGCGCCGACGGTCGCGAGGGTCGTCAGCGCGGACCCGTCCACCACGACCCGTACCCGCGCGAGGTCGACCTTGCCCAGGCACGCGACGAAGAGGAGCACGGAGATCGCCACGCTGGCGAGCACGACCGCGCTCGGGACGACCCATCCCCACTGCACGACCGCCAGCAGCAGACCGACGGAGCTGCACCAGTGCAGGCACCGCCACCACGCCCTGTCCCGGCCCCGGTCGATGACGCCTTGCCGGTCCTCGAGCCACAGCTCGTGGGTCGTCCTGGCCATCGTCCTCTCCTCTCACTGCAGCGCGGCCGTGAGCCGCATCGTGTTGTCGAGGTACCGCTGCCAGGCCGAGCGCTGCTGCCACTCCTCGAGGGTCAGCTCGCGCGACAGCGCGCGGTAGTCGTCCTCGACCTTGCGGAACCGAGCGACGATGTCCGCGCCGGTGAGCATCATCGACACCTCGTGGTTGAGCGCGAACGAGCGCAGGTCCATGTTGCTGGAGCCGATGACGGCGACGTCGTCGTCGATGGAGAAGTGCTTGGAGTGGAGCACCGCCGGGGCGGGGTAGAGGTGGATGCGCACACCCGCCTCGAGCAGCGCCTGGTAGTAGGAGCACTGGGCGTGGTAGACCATGAACTGGTCGCCCTCCTCGCTCACGAAGAGCTCCACCTCCACGCCTCGTCGAGCCGCCGTCGTCACGGCGTACAGCAGCGGCTCGTCCGGGACGAAGTAGGGACTCGTCAACGAGACGCGCGACTGCGCGGAGTAGATCAGGGCGGTGAAGAGCCGCAGGTTGTTCTCCGTGACGTAGCCCGGACCGCTGGGCAGCACCTGTGCCGTCACCCCGCCCGCGTGGGTCTGCGGCTTCGACGCCGAGACCTGCTCGGCCAGGCGCTCGTGGGTCTCGGTGAACCAGTCCTTGGCGAACACCGCGCGCAGGGCACTGACCGTCGGCCCGTCGATGCGGGCGACGAGCTCGACCCACTCGCGTCCCGCGGCGTGGTTCTTCGGTTTGTTGTAGCCCGGCTCGATGAGGTTCTGCGACCCCATGAAGGCCACTGTGCCGTCGACCACCAGGATCTTGCGGTGGTTGCGCAGGTCGGGGCGCCGGAACTCGCCCTTGAGCAGGCGCAGCGGGAGCATCGGACGCCACTCGATGTCCGAGGCGTCCAGGCGCTTCGCGAACTCGTCGTAGCCCGGGATGCCCCTGGACCCCAGGTGGTCGACGAGCAGCCGCACCTGGACGCCGCGGGCGGTGGCCGCGACCAGCGCCTCGAAGAAGGGGCCGGTCACGTCGTCCCAGGCCGTGATGTAGAACTCGACCTCCACCGTCGACCGGGCCGCGGCGACCTCGGCGGTCATCGCCGCGATGGAGTCGTGGTAGCCGGGGATCAGGTCGATCTTGTTGCCGCCCTGGAGGGGCAGCGCGCCGAGGTTGTAGTTGAGGGTCGCCATCGACGGGAGGTACGCCGGCTCGGAGACCGTCGTCGAGGGCAACATCTCCGTGGCGGCACGGATGGCCGCATCGGCCTCGCGCTGCCGCGCCAGCCTGCCCCTTCCCAGGCTGGTACGACCCAGCACCAGGAAGACGACGAAGCCCGCCAACGGCACGATCAGGATCAGGATCAGCCACGCCATGGCCGACGAGGGCTTCTTGTTGCTCGGCAGCACCCCGAGGGCCAGGAACTTGATCACGTAGTCGAGGACCACGAGGGCGGCTCCCAGGACGACCATGACGTCGGCCATCACCGCGCTCGCCCGTTCCGGTGGTGTCGGATCATCTGCACCCACCTCGCCATCGAGCCCTCGGAACGACCGACGCGCGGTGTGGCACACCGTCCGCACGGCCTCCGGTCGAGTCTCGGACTCGACGGGCCCGGGCGTATCACCCCCCGCGAGTGAGCCGCTGCCGTCGCGCGTACCAGCGCCCGAGCGGGGCAGCGGACACGCCGTGGAGCACCACGCTGAGGAGGACGGTGAGCGTGACGACGGCGCAGGCCTCGACGGCGACCGCCGATGCGGTCCCGAGCTCCTCGACGGCGAGCAGGGCGAACACCACCGACGCGAGCCCCCGGGGCCCGAACCATCCCACGAACAGGACGGTCGACCTGTCGGTCGCGCTGCCCAGGAGGGCCAGTGCCACCGGCACCATCCGGAACACCGTGAGGCTGAGGACGGCGTAGAGGACGGTCGGCGCGGAGAGGTGGTCCAGCGCGAGGGGGAGCATGGCCGCGCCGAAGAGGAACCAGACCGCGAGTGCCAGCAGCCGACCGACGAGCTCGGGCAGCTCCACGAGGTCCTCGCCCTCGGGGTCACCCGCGCGCTCTGCGTGGGTGCCAGGCCGCCAGGCCGCGAACGCGATCCCCGCGACGAACGCGGCGATGAACCCGTTGCCGTCCAGTGCGATGGCACAGGAGAAGCTCGCTAGGGCCGCGGCCATCGTCGCCACGCGGCCCCCTCCCCCGGCGATCCATCCGCGTCGGGAGCACTCCGTGATCAGCCCGACGCCGAGCACCCCGACCACGGCGCCGACGAGGACCCCCAGCGCCAGCTCCGCCACTGCCCGGGCCTCGGGACTCGCGTCATGGCCACCGATCCCGAGCCCGGCGGCGGCCACGGTCAGGGTGAACGCGACGACCGGGGTTGCGATGCCGTCGTTGAGGCCGCTCTCCACGTTGATGACGCGCCGGATCCGTTGCGGGACCCGACGGTCGTTGATCACCGGAGCGCTGAGCGCCGCGTCCGTCGGCGCGAGGGCAGCCCCGACGAAGCCGGCCAGTGCCCACGTGAGGTCGTCGAGGAGCACCGCCGCACCCACGGCCCCCAGCACAATCGAGAGCGGGAGCCCGATCCCGAGCAGCCGGGCCGGGAAGGCGAGGTCCTGCCGCAGCCGCGCGACGTTGACCTGCGCCGCGTCGGAGAACAGGAGCAGGGCGAGCGTCGTCTCCACCAGGAGGTGCATCCGGGGGACCTCGACGTCGACGGCGAGCACGCCCCACCCCGGGTTGGCGAGGACGTACCCGCAGGCCAGGAACACCAGCGCCGTCGGGACGTTGAAGCGCTCCAGGAGGTGCGAGACCACCGCCCACGCGAGCACGAGGAGCATCAGGACGGCGAAGCCGACTTCCTCCATGCCCGTCCTCCATGCCCGTCCTGCGCGGCGGGTCGTACCCCTTGCACCTTGGTTCTCCAGAAGCCCGTTGACCTCACCCATGCCGGATGACGACACGGCAGCTCGACGCGACCGAGCATGACGTGGTCAGGACCCGTGCGGACGCGGGTCGAGGAGGCGACGAGGGCGGGCAGGTGATCGCTCGTGCCGGCACGGAAGGTCGCAGTCCTCCAGGAGTGAGCTGATGCGCCTGCTCCCGGAGGAGCGTTCGGACGAGGTCAGCGCCCTGTCGCGCCGGGTCGCCGCGTCGTTCCTCGGCCAGTCCGTGCGGCGCTTCGCCCTCATGGAGGGCTTCGACCGCTGCATCGTGCTCTCCTCCCAGGCCCTGACCGCGCTGATCCCGCTCTTCATCGTCGTGGCCAGTGCCGCTCCGGCCGGGCAGGAGGACGTGATCGCTCGGTCGATCATCCGGAGGTTCAACCTGTCGGGCGCCTCGGCCGACGCCGTGGAGCAGCTGTTCCTCACCCCCGCCGGGGCGTCCAGCAGCGTGTCGGTGTTCAGCGCGCTGCTGTTGATCTACTCAGCGATGGCGTTCAGTCGCCGGCTCCAGTCGATGTACCGCGCCGCGTGGGGACGGACCAAGGCCGGCCTGCGCAGCACGATGTACGCGGGACTCGGGCTGGTCGCCTTCACCGTGATGATCGGCCTGTCCTACCTGGTCCGTGAGCTGGCCAGTCGGTTCCCGCTCGAGTGGCTCTGGACGATCCCGCTCCAGGCCGGTGTCGGCCTCGTGCTGTGGACGTGCATCCCCTACCTCCTGCTCGAGCGGCAGGTGCACTGGCGTCGCCTGCTCGCCACAGGGGGCGCCTCCGCGGTCTGCATGACGATCCTCGCCATCGGCACGCCCATCTACATGCCGGGGATGATGGATCGTGCGACCGCCGACTTCGGCCTGTTCGGGGTCACGATCACGCTGCTCGGGTGGCTGCTGGCGGCAGCCGGCATCGTCATCGGCTGCGCCGTCATGGGAGCCCAGTTCGACTCCTCCGACGCGCGATGGCTCGTCCGGCTGAAGAGCCGGTTCGCTCTCACCGACCCGGCGGCGGCCGGCGAGTTCGTGGAGACGGAGCAGCCTGCCGACAGGGTGGTGGACGGCGGCCTCACCAGCGGCGACCTGCTGACCATCGTCCACGTGCTCGTGAACTGGTCGATCATGGCCGCGGCGGTGTGGGTCGCGACGGCACTCGTCCCGGGCATCACGGTCAACGGCGGGCTCGGGACCTATCTCGCCGTGTCCGTGCTCTTCGGACTGGTCAACGCGATGGTGGGGCCGGTCCTGCAGTGGCTGGCCGGCGCCCAGTCGTGGCTCCGGATGGGCGCCTCCGCACTCCTCGTCAACGGCGCTCTCTTCGCTGTCACGGCGGGCCTGAGCCCGAACCTGGACGTCGCGGGCGCGGGCAGCGCCCTGCTGGGTGCTGTGGTGGTCGCGGTGACCGGGACCCTGCTGGAGCTCGTGATCAGGCCGTCCGCGCCGAGCAGCAGCCCGTGATCGAGGCGCTCGCGCCGGCGGTCCGGGGTGCACCGCGGGCGGGCGTCACCCGCAAAGGGTGACGCGATCCGGCACCCCCGTGGCGCACGGTTAGACCCCCGGCAACCCCCGGCAACCCCCGTCGACGAATCGAGGACCTCATGTCGAGATCGGCCTACGAGATCCGCGCCGTGGGCGACGTGCCCTCCGAGCTGCTGGACGACTTCGAGGGCGCGACCGTCTCGATCGACCCCGGCGGGTTCACCATCCACGTCGTGCTCGGCGACGACGCCGAGCTCCACGGGCTCCTGGCGGCGCTGACGCGCGAGGGCTTCGCGCTCGTCGACGTACGTCGCGAGCCGGACGTCTAGCCCCTGGAACGGCCCTTGGGGGGTCCCGGGACGGTCCCGGGACGGTCCCGGGTGCAGACGCCGCCCCGCCGAGGGCCGTATGGTCAAGATCGGGTCAAGAGCAGCTCGGGGGAGACGGGCAGCGGGAGGGGAGGCTGACCGATGAGCGCTTTCGGGGCGGAGCCGCCTGTTCGTGGTGCCGTCCTCGTCCCGCCCATGGACCACCTGTCGGACGTGAAGCTCCATCCGCCGTCCCGACGCGCGAGCTGGGTCGACCGACCGCGCCTGATGGAGGCCATGGCCCAGGCGGTCCGCCGTCCGGTCACCCTCGTGGCTGCTCCGGCCGGCTACGGCAAGACCACCGTGGTGGCGCAGGCGCTGCAGGACGAGGGGTGTCCCGACGCCGCGTGGATCTCCCTCGATGCCGGCGACAACGACCCGGTGCGGCTGTGGAGCCACGTGGCCGCGGCCCTCGAACGGGCGGGGTGCGTGCTGCCCCTCGTCGAACCCTCGCGGGTGTTCGGCCGACGGCTGCAGGCGCCACCGACCCTGCTGGCGACGATCATGGCAGCGCTGGCGGCCATGCCGGACGACCTGGTGCTCGTCCTCGACGACTTCCACTTCGTCCAGCTGACCGCACGCCACGAGGAGGTCGAGCTCCTCGTGCAGAGCCTGCCGGAGAAGGCCCACGTGGTGATCATCACCCGGTCCGACCCCGGACTCCGGCTGGGGCGGCTGCGCGTGTCCCACGACCTGGCCGAGCTCCGGGCCGAGGACCTGGCCTTCACGCCGGAGGAGGCGGGCCAGATGGTCACCCGCACGGGCGTCGCCCTCTCGGACGACACCCTCGCCGAGCTGGTCGAACGGACCGAGGGCTGGCCCGCGGCCCTCTACCTCGCCGCACTCTCCCTCGCCGACCGACCGGACCCCGACGACTTCGTGCACCGCTTCAGCGGGAGCAACCGGTTCATCGGGGACTACCTCACCGAGGAGGTCCTCAGCCGGCATCCGGAGAGGCTGCGGGACTTCATCCTCGACGTCTCGGTGCTGGACCGGTTCTCGGCTGCTCTGTGCGACCACCTGCTGGGACGCAGTGACAGCGCGACGATCCTCAACGACCTCGAACGCGCCAACCTGTTCCTGGTGCCGCTCGACGGTGATCGCACGTGGTTCCGTTTCCACCAGCTCTTCGCCGCCGTCGCCCGCAGCGAGCTGGAGCTGTCGCGCCCCCAGCGCATCGAGGAGCTCCACGCCCGGGCCGCCGAGTGGTACTCCGCCCACGGTCTCGTCCCGGAAGCGATCTCGCACTGGCTCGCGGCCGGAAGGACACCGGACGCATCCGAGCTCGTCCAGGCCAACTGGCTGCGGTTCGTGGACGCCGGTCAGGCCGCCACCGTCGAGGGGTGGCTCCACGTCCTGGGTCCCGGCGACGGCACTCCCCCGGCCCACGTGACGGCCGCCTGGATGGCCGGCCTGGCCGGTGACGAGCAGGCGATGGGGCGCCACCTCCGCGCGCTCGAGGGCCTGGACGACTACGGTCCGCTGCCGGACGGCTCCCGGTCGGTCGAGTCCGCCACGTCCCAGATGCGCGCCATCCTCGGCTTCGACGGACCCGTCGACATGATGGCCGCGGCACGACGCGCCGCCGAGCTCGAGACGGACGGCCGGTCTGCCCAGTTCGGCATCGCCCAGGCAGCGCTCGGTCATGCCCACTACCTGCAGGGCGAGCTCGACCAGGCCATCCCCCACCTGCGAGCGGCCACCCGGACCGACGGCGTGCCCGGGATGATCCGCATCCTGGCCCTGACCCTCGAGTGCTTCGTGGAGAGCGAGCGGGGCAACGCCACGCATGCACGCGAGTGCGCGGAGCTGGCCATGGACGTGCTCGACGGCCGAGGACTGGGAGCGGCACCGCAGGCCTCGTGGGCCTACGTCGCCCTGGCGCAGGCGCAGGCCGACGCGGGCAAGGCCGACGACGCCATGCGCACCCTGGAGCTCGGCCTCTCGACGCGCCGGCTCGACAACGCGCAGGCGGAGTGGGGACCCATCCACCACCTCCTGGTGAGCGCGCGGATCGCAGCCCGCCTGGGACACGCCGCTCTCGCCCGGGACCTGCTGGCGGAGCTCACCCAGCGCATGAGCCGCTTCACCGACGGGATGACGGCGATGCGCGCGCGGGTGGACGCAGTCAGGAAGCTCGTCAACGACCTCGACGCCCTCGAGGTGCTCGGCGAGCCCCTCACCGAGCGCGAGATCGACGTCCTCCGCATGATGCAGGGCTCACTGAGCCTGCACGAGATCTCGGTCGAGCTGTACCTGTCGACCAACACCGTCAAGTCACATGCCAGGGCGGCCTATCTCAAGCTCGGCGCCCACTCGCGGGCCGATGCGGTGCGGATCGCGCGCGGGCAGTCCCTCATCTAGTCCACCCCGGCCTCACCCGGGTGAGATCGCGCTGCGGGTGTTCCCGCCTCACCCCGATGTGTGGCTAATTGAGCAGTGCCCGCTCGTCGCCGACCTCGGAGCCACGACATGTCACTGCACCCCCCCGCCCGGCAGGCCCCGTCACGACAGACGCATCCTCCCGCGTGCGTCGCCGCCCCCAACGTGCCACGGCCCCGCGCCACCGGTCATGAGCAGGCCCCGCCCACCTGGGGGTGGGCACTGGTGGAGATCCGGGCCGACGGCTCCTGGGGAGAGCCACGCGTGATCCCGGCGCCCGGGGCCGCCGAGCAGCCGCTCGCGGACGTGCAGCCGACCGACCAGGCAATGGTGCCCTCCAGCATCACCGAGCTCAGCGAGCTGCTCAAGACCCACCTCGCGGCCGCGCGGGTCGAGGACGCGGGCCGCGGCGAGGTCGCCGCGGTGCTCTCCCGGGGAGCGGACGCCGCTACCCCGGAGACGCGAAGCCGGTTCCTGGGCCCGCTGGCCCACGTCGAGGCGCTCCAGGGCGACCTGCGACGGGCCGAGCGCCACGTCGAGCAGGCGCAGTCCGGCCCCGTCGACCCCCAAGGCGCCTCCGGTCGTGCCCACGCCCTCCTCGCCCAAGCCTGGATCGCCCTCGAGCGCGCCGACTTCCCCGGTGCCCGGCGCCACCTCGACACGCTCGACGACGTCGTGCGCGGGCACGACGCCTGGCTGTCGACGAGCCACGCGCTGCTCGACGCGAAGCTGTCGATCGCGGTGGGGGCACCCGAGGCCGCGACGCGGCTCCTCGCAGCCCGGGAAGGAGCAGTCCCGACCGCTGGGTCGAACTGGCTCTCCGAGCTGGTGACGGTCGTGCGGGCCGAGGCGCTGATCGCGTCAGGCGAGCCCCACCGGGCGATGGCGTTGCTCACCCCCGTTCCCCAGCACGCCGTGGTCGAGGCCATGGTCACGGCGGCGCTCGCACGGCGGATGATCGGAGACGTACGCGGTGCGCTGGCCGTCCTCAGCCGTGCGGTCACCGACCTCGACCACGCTCCGCTGGCCCTGCAGATCGAGGCGTGGCTCCTCGAGGCACGGATGGCCGAGGAGCAGCGGCGACCCGAGCGGGCACGACTCCTGACCGACCGCGCCCTCCGCTCGGCCACGAGCGAGGGGATGCGCCGCGCGTTGATGCGGGACGGGGCCTGGCTGCGCAGGACCGTGGAGCGTGACCCCGCCCTGATGCGGAAGCACCGGGAGTTCCTCGCGACCTGCCCGGGCGACGACAGCGGGATCGCGCGCCCGGCGCCGGTCGCACCGACCCCCGGCGTGGACGCCGACCAGCTCCGTTCCTCGCTGCTCACCGAGCGCGAGAGCCAGGTCCTCGAGCTGCTGGCGCAGATGAACTCGACGGAGGAGATCGCCGCAGCCCTCTTCGTGTCCACCAACACCGTCAAGACCCACCTCAAGGGCATCTTCGGCAAGCTCGGGGTCAACCGCCGGGTGGACGCCGTGCGCCACGGCCGGACCCTCGGCCTCTGCTAGCCGGAGCCCACCAGGGCGGGAGTGCCCACGCGGTGCACCCGTGCCAGGCCTGCCCCGCAGTCGGTGCAGGCCTGCAGGAACCGGTGGAGCTCACCCGCGACCAGAGTGAGCCGCACGAGCGTCTGCTTCTGCACGGGGTAGTGCGTGCACTTCAGGTATCGCAGGGAGGTCCCTCCCAGCTCGCCGACGACCCGGACCTCGTAGAGACCCGCGCCGGCGAGGCTCGTGCTGGTGGCGCGGTGCTGGTCCCGTGGGGCCGCACCGGGATCGTCGTCCTCGACGCTCATCACCCGGTGCACGTCCGTCAGGGTCAGGCCGAGGCTGCCGATCTCGACGAGCAGCGCGCTGAGCTCCTCGGGTCCCTCGACCCGGCGCCGGAGGGCGGTCTGGGCCTGGGTGCTGCGCACCGTCATGCCGGGGTAGAGGGCGCGGAGCGCGTCGTCGGGACGTCGGGTCAGCTGGACGTCGTACTCGAACTCTTGCTCCTCGTCGACCATCACGCCACGGTGCTCCGTCGGCGGGGTCCTCGCGTCACCCTCGGGGGGTGAGGCCGTCCCAGTGCGCTGTCTTCATGCTGAGGGAACGAGCACGACGAGAGGGAGGCAGGCCGATGGCGACACCGAGCCCGGTGGCAGCGCAGGACCGCCACGAGAACCGTTCCACGGGCGGTGCATGGTCGGGCTGGATCATGTTCGCCAGCACCATGATGTTCATCCTCGGGTGCTTCCACGCGATCGCCGGCTTCGTCGGCATCTTCGACGAGGACTACTACCAGGTCGGCGAGAACGGCCTCGTCGTGAGCGTCGACTACACGACGTGGGGGTGGATCCACCTGATCCTGGGCATCCTCGTGGCCTGCGCGGGCGGGGCGCTCCTCCGGGGTGCGATGTGGGCCCGGATCGTGGCCATCGTGCTCGCGGTGGCGAGCTCCATCGCCAACCTCGTCTTCATGCCGGCCTATCCCCTGTGGTCGCTCATCATGATCACCGTCAACTTCCTGGTGATCTATGCCGTCACGGCCCACGGTGACCGTCGATCCCTCGACGGCTACTGAACGGCAGGCGTCGCGTGACTCGGCGCCCGTCCCTGTCCCGTCCCGTCCCGTCACACCAGCGTAGGAGTAGGTAGACATGTCAGATGACTTCGGTTTTTGGGACGTGATGGTCTCGATCTTCTGGTTCACGATCCTGCTGGCCTGGATCTCGCTCCTCATCCACATCCTGGCCGACATCTTCCGGGACGACAGCATGAGCGGTGGCAAGAAGGCCCTCTGGACGATCTTCATCGTCCTCGTCCCCTGGCTGGGAGCCCTCGTCTACATCATCTCGAACGGCGACTCCATGAACCGGCGCAACCGTGAGGCGGCGATGGCGCGCATGGCGGTCTACGACTCGCAGCGACCGCCCTCGACCCAGGTGTCGGAGGAGCTCCGGGGCCTCGCCGAGCTGCGCGACAGCGGCGTCCTGTCCCCCGCCGAGTACGAGCAGGCCAAGGCCAAGGTCCTGGCCTGACCGGGCCGCGAAGTCACGGCTGCCCCGCCGCGGCATGCTCGAGCGGCCCGACACAGGAGGAACGATGGGATTTCGCGACCGGGGCCTCGACGGCCCCACATTCCGGATGCGCGAGAAGCTGGTCGCGATCGGGGACGACTTCTGGATCGAGGACGACAGCGGTCGCCGGCTCTTCAAGGTCAACGGCAAGGCTGCCCGGTTGCGGGACACCTTCATCCTGGAGGACGCGAGCGGCAACGAGCTGTGCAAGATCCAGGAGAAGAAGCTCTCCGTGCGCGACAAGATGACCATCGAGCACGGCGCCATGACCGCGACGGTGCACAAGCGACTCCTCGGCATCCGCGACCACTACATCATCGAGGTGGACGACGGCGAGGACCTCAAGGCGCACGGCAACATCGTCGATCACGAGTACGAGATCGAACGAGACGGTGACACGGTGGCCAAGGTCTCGAAGAAGTGGTTCCGCGTCCGCGACACGTACGGCGTCCAGCTGGCCGAGGGCCAGGACGTGCCCCTCGTCCTCGCCATCACCGTGTGCGTCGATGCCATGGCTCGGGGCTGACCGCGCGCTCCGCGGGGTCACCCGCCGCGGATGATCCGCGGCTCGCAGCCGCCTCACTAGCGTCGAGACACCGGGCACTGGCTCGCTCGCTGAAGGGGTGATGGGGATGACGCGTGGTGCGAAGCTCGACACGAGGCGGCGGTCGGCGTGACGGCGGGGGACGTGGCGGCGCGGGCCAAGGTGCCGACGACCACCTACATCTCGTGGGTGGCCCTCGCGATGATGACCACCAGCTCGGTGGCCAGCCTGCGCGCAGCGCCCACGATGGCCGTCTACGGCCTCGCCTGCGTGTTCCTCTACCTCCTCCCCGCCGTCGTCTTCCTGCTGCCGACGTCGCTGGTGTCGGCCGAGCTGGCGTCCGGCTGGGAGGGCGGCATCTACAAGTGGGTGTCGGAGGGCATCTCGAAGCCGATGGGCTTCCTGGCCGTGTGGTGCCAGTTCGCGATGACGATCTTCTACTATCCGAGCCTGCTCGGGTTCGTGGCCAGCACGCTCGCGTACGTCTTCAATCCCGAGCTGGCCAGCAGCGGCGTGTGGACAGCAGCCGTCATCATCGTCGTCTACTGGTCCGGCGTGTGGATCTCCTCGCGCGGCACCAAGGGCGTGGCCGGCCTGGCCAGCGGTGGCCTCATCATCGGGACCCTGATCCCCGGCGTCGTGCTGGTCCTGCTCGGCATGGTCTTCCTCGGACAGGGCAACGAGTCCGCGGCGCCGATGACCGCCGACAACATCTTCCCCGTGTGGGCAGGTCTCTCGAGCCTCGTGCTCATCGTCAACAACTTCCTCTCCTACTCCGGCATGGAGATGAACGCGGTCCACGTGGGGTCGTTGAAGAACCCGGGCAAGGAGTTCCCGAAGTCGATGTTCCTGGCCATGGGCCTGGTGCTCACGATCTTCATCCTGCCCGCGCTGGCGATCAGCTGGATCGTCCCGGCCGAGGAGCTGTCCCTGACCGCCGGAGTGATGCAGGCCTTCGACGCGGTCTTCGCGAACTTCGGCTGGCAGTGGCTGACCCCGATCGTCGGCATCATGCTGGTGGCCGCCTCGCTGGGCGGCATGCTGACCTGGCTCGCGGGCCCCTCGAAGGGGCTGCTCCTGATCTCCCGCCAGGAGGGCTACCTGCCGCCGTACCTGCAGAAGCTCAACAAGAACGGCGTGCAGCAGAACATCCTGGTCGTCCAGGGTCTCGTCACCACGGTGATCGGCCTGGCCTACGCCCTCATCCCCGACGTCTCCAGCGCCTACTGGGTCTTCTCGGTGATCACCACGCAGGTCTACCTCATCATGTACCTGCTGATGTTCGTCGCGGCGATCCAGCTCCGACGGAAGGAACCCGACCACCCGCGCGGCTACCGCGCGCCCATGCTGATCGGGATGTGCGGGATCGGCTTCGCCGCCTCCCTGGCCGCCCTGCTCGTCGGCTTCGTCCCGCCGTCGCAGTTCGCGGACGGCAACGCGGGGCTGTACTTCGCGATCGTCGGCGGCGGCGCGCTCGGGCTCGGGCTCCTGGTGCCGTTCATCTTCTACAAGATGCGCAAGCCCAGCTGGAAGCAGCCCGAACCGGAGGAGGTGATCGCGTCATGAGCACTCCTGCCGAGACCCAGAGTCCGCGCGAGCGCAGCTGGATCTTCATCGTCGTCCTGGTCCTTCTCGCGGTGATCACCCTCGCCGGCGTCCTCGCCTTCAGCCGCGGGGTCAATGACGCGCAGGCCCAGAACAAGGCCAACGAGCTCGTCAACGCGCTCACGGAGGTCGGAGCCCGCACTCCCGACGTGGACCAGGTCGCACGTGTCCTTGGCGACGACGGCGGCGCCACCTGCGAGAACCCGAACGAGGCACTGAGCCGGGCCGTCCTCCTGTCGCAGCTCACCAACGGGGCGACCGGTCCTGGGCAGAGGCCGGTGATCGCGGACAGTCGGGTCGTGCAGGGCCAGCTGCTCATCATCCAGATCTACTGCCCCGACGAGCTGGATGACTTCAAGGACTTCGTCGGTGACCTGAAGACCGACGACGTGGCGGGCTCGTGACCATCGACCTGCGCGCCCGTGTCGCCGAGCTGATGCCCCGGGCGAAGGAGGAGCTGGCCGAGCTGGTCGCCATCCGGTCGGTCGCCGACCCGCGCCAGTTCCCGCCGGAGGAGTGCGACCGGGCGGCCACCTGGGTCCTCGATCACTTCGCGGCCCTCGGCTTCACCGACGCGCGGCTGGAAAGGACAGCGGACGGCAGCAACGCAGTTGTCGGCTCCCGACCGTGCGCGCGCGCCGACGCACCCACGGTCCTGCTGTACGCCCACTACGACGTGCAGCCGCCCCTCGACGACACCGCCTGGAAGACGCCGCCCTTCGAGCTCGCCGAGAAGGACGGTCGCTGGTACGGGCGCGGGACGGCGGACTGCAAGGGCAACATCCTCATGCACCTCCTGGCACTACGTGCCCTGGGTGAGGCCGTACCGGTGAACCTCAAGCTGGTGGTGGAGGGCTCCGAGGAGCAGGGCACCGGCGGGCTCGAGGCCTTCGTCGTCGAGAACCCCGACCTGCTCCGCGCGGACACGATCCTCGTCTGCGACACCGGCAACGCAGCCGTGGGCAAGCCGGCGGCGACCGTCAGCCTGCGCGGCATGGTCAACGTGGTCGTCACGGTGGAGGCACTCGCCTCCGAGGTGCACTCCGGCATGTTCGGCGGCGCGGCCCCAGACGCCCTGGCGGCGCTCATCGCGATGCTGGCCACCCTGCGGGACGCGGACGGCAACACCACGATCGAGGGCCTGGACAACACCAGCCGGTGGGAGGGCGAGCCCTACCCGCCGGAACAGTTCCGGGACGACGCGGGGCTGCTGGAGGGCGTGCGGCTCCTCGGTGACGGCGCGGTGTCGGACATGCTGTGGGCTCGTCCGTGCGTCACCGTGCTCGGCATCGACTGCCCGCCCGTGGTGGGCTCGGCGGCCGCGATCGTGCCGAGGACGGCGGCGCGGCTGAACCTCCGCATCCCGCCCGGACTGTCGCCGGACGTGGCCGAGAAGGCCCTCACGGCGCACCTCCACCACGCCGCACCGTGGGGGGTCCACGTCACCGTCGAGGTCGAGGCGACCGGCTCGCCGTTCCGGGCCACCGTCGACGGACCGGCGTACCAGGCGATGGGCGCGGCGATGTCGGAGGCCTACGGGACGCCGATGGTCACGCTGGGGCAGGGCGGCTCCATCCCGCTGTGCAACGTCTTCACCGACACCTACCCGGACGCCGAGATCATCCTCATGGGCGTGGAGGAGCCGCAGGCGTTGATCCACGCCCCCAACGAGAGCGTCGACCCGACGGAGATCTCCGCCATGGCGCTGGCCGAGGCGCTGTTCCTGCAGCGCTACGCCGCCGCCTCGAGCTGACGGGCACGTGCTTGCTTCCGTCGGCCGGGCTACGTGGCCGCAACCACCCGCACGCCGGGCGGGAGGAGCGAGCCGTCGCCGACCGCGTCGTCGAGCCACAGCCCGATCACGCCAGCCAGCTCCGTGGGGTGACTGAAGTTCACCGCGTGTGCCGCTCGGTCGATGACGGCGATCGTCAGGTGTTCCGGAGCGAGCCGGGCCACCTCGCGGATGCGGTCGGGAGACGGCAGGAGGGGATCGCGGGTCCCCAGGACGGCAAGGGTCGGGACGGGCGTGTTCAGCAGTCGCTCGAGCGACGGGAAGCGGGTCAGCTCGCCGAAGAGACGCAGTCCGTTGAGGGGCCCGAACCTCACGTAGTCGGGCACGGCGACGGGAAACATCCTCGTGCTCTCACGGAAGACGTCCTTCGCCAGCTGCCCGACGGCTCGGCCCATGGGTTGGTTGTGCACGCCACCGGCCGGCGAGACCAGGACGAGCCGGTGCACCCGCTCGGGCGCCTTGTGGGCGACCTCCAGGCTGACGGCGCAGCCCATCGAGTTCCCGACCAGGACGGCCTTGTCGATGTCCAGACCGTCGAGGATCGCGATCGTGCTGTCGGCCAGGCCCGGGATGTCGAGGACGCGATCCCGTCGCTCACTGCGCCCGTAGCCGGGAAGGTCCGGGACCACGTTGACCCCACGCGCGGCCAGGGCTCGGGCGGTCGGCATCAGGTAGGCGCCGGAGATCGCGAACCCGTGCAGGTGGACGAGGGCGACCCCGTGCTCGGTGGTGCTGCGCCGGTAGTGGACCGACGTCCCGCCCACCTGGATCTGCTCGTCCACCCAGCCGTCGCCTGGTCCCTGGTGGGCCTTCATGGGCCGAGGCTAAGCGAGGATGGTCACGCATGGGGATAGAACCCGCCGAGGACTGGCGCCGCGGCGATGCCGTGGACACACCGCCCCCGACCTCGCCTCCCACGTTCGAGCTGGCACCGGACGACGTCTCCGGCACACCGCTGTGGCCCGTCCAGCAGATCGTCGACGGCGCCTTCTTCGTGATCGGCACGGTGCTCGTCATGTGGCTGGGGTGGATCGTGGTCACCGTCGGTGTCGACGACGGCTGGTACGTCATCGGCTCGGTGTTCCTGTTCTGGGTGCTGCTGGCCTACGTGGGGCTCCCTCGCCTCCAGGAGGTGCTCTCGAAGGTCTACGTGCCCGACTACTTCATCGGGCGGTCCCTCACCGACATCGGTGTGCTCGGTGACCCGATCAACCTGGCCCTCGACGGCACCGAGGCGGACATCCACGCCGCCATGCTCCGCGCCGGCTGGACCCGTGCCGACGAGCTCACGATCCGCTCCTCCTGGCGGATCGTGGTCTCGTCGGTGCTGCGCCGCCCGTATCCGGAAGCCCCCGTCTCGTCGCTGTTCCTCTTCGGGCAGCGGCAGGCGTTCGCCTACCAGCAGGAGGTCGACGGCAATCCGTCACAACGCCACCACGTGCGTTTCTGGCCGGTCCCCGACGGCTGGAAGCTGCCCGGTGGGTTCGAGGTGCAGTGGCTGGCCGCAGCGACCTACGACAGGGCGGTCGGCATCTCCCTCTTCACCCTCCAGGTGACGCACCGGGTGGACGCCGACATCGACATCGAGCGCGACTACGTCATCGACACGGTCCGCTACGCGGCCCCGGACGTCTCCCTGCGCGTCATCAAGGACTACTCCAGCGCCTTCACCACCCGCAACGGTGGAGGCGACGTCGTACGCACCGACGGCAGCCTGCCGATCCTGGACCTGACCACCCTCCAGGCGCCGCAGCCGGACCGGCTGCAGCCGGCCGACGACGCGTTGTCGCGCGCGGTGTCCCACCGCGTACCGCCACCGGCCCTCCTGGCCGCGGCCGCGTTGAGCGTGGGCAAGTCCGCGGTCACCCTGACAGCCGTGTTCGCCGCCGTCGTCCGTGGCGAGAGCGCCCCGGCCGCCGCCTCGACCTTCGAGATCGCCGTGATGGGGATCAGCGCGCTGTGCCTCGTCGGCCTGTGGGCGTTCATGCTCGCTCACCATGCCTGGGCCCGGTTCGCCCTCATGGTCGTGTGCACCGTGGAGGCCGTCACCCAGCTGGTCGACCTCGGCGCGGCCGACGAGGTCCACTTCTCCGTCCTGATTAGCACCGCGATCACCGTCCTCATCCTCATCGCCGTGAGCTCGGACGGAGCCCGGCGCTGGGTGAGGCTCGATCGGCGGCCCTGAGCCGACCGAAGGCGGTTCGGTCGTGGTGCGTCACCTTGGGTGACCGTCCGTCGTTGTACCGACCATGAGACGTCCGTCGGTGGGCCGTGCCGCTGGTGTCCCATGGAGCCACGGCGGCCGCGCGACCGAATGCGGACGGCTTGGGAACAACAGAGCCGCGCTACGTGGTAGCGCGGCTCTCGGTGATCTTGGTGGGCGATACTGGGTTCGAACCAGTGACCTCTTCGGTGCGAACAACAGAGCCGCGCTACTTGGTAGCGCGGCTCTCGGTGATCTTGGTGGGCGATACTGGGTTCGAACCAGTGACCTCTTCGGTGTGAACGAAGCGCGCTACCACTGCGCCAATCGCCCAAGCTCGGCAGAACCGTATCCCATCGTGCGGCCCGGGCCGGAATCCGGGTCAGCTATCGGCGCCGACGGTGCGGTCCTCAGCCTTGCGACCGCGGGCCTTGATGTCGCTGCGCAGCTCGTCGGCCTTCTCGGGGTGGCCGTGGAAGCGCCGGTAGCTGTAGATGATCAGGCCGACCGCGATGAGGGCGGACGCCACCTGGGTGACACCGGTCCAGACCCCACCGGGCAGCCACCACGTGTCGGCCAGCGGCCACCAGTCCGGGGACGGCGGCTTCATGATCCAGAGCACACCGCACGCCGCGAGGACGATCGCCCCGAGGCAGGAGGCGACGATGCGGGGCCAGGTCTCGACGCTCTCCGCGGCGCCGAGCATCGCCCGCAGCCGGACCGGCTCGACCCGCCGCTCCGCCCAGTCGTACTGCTGGGAGAGGAGTGCGAGGCCGGCGAAGATGCCGAGCAGTCCCGGTCCCGGCAGGAAGATCGCCGCCACACCCAGCACCAGCAGGGTCCACCCCAGGACCTCGAGCACGATGCGCTTGGCTGCCCCCGTCATGGGAAGAACCTACCCGGGGGGACCAGAGGTTTCGCAGCAGCCGAAAGGCCGGGTTACCGTCAAGTTCGCCATGAGCCAACATCAAGATCCGGTCTGGACCAGCCCGGGTCATCTTTTGCCGTTTTGCATCACGAGGGTCGCGGCATGCCGTCTCATGAGCACGCAACCTCGGAGAAACCCTCACTTCGGGCGATCACAAGGAGCTCTCGATGAACCTGTCCGGTAGCGGGCACACCCTGTCCGACGTCGCGTTGGACATCACCGTCGAGTGCATGGACGACCGCGGCATCCGCCACGAGATCGACACCGTGCTCAGCTACGCCGCCTCCGACCCGTTCGCGGTCGCGATGACGTTCGTCACCTCTGACGGCAACCTCGTGTGGACCTTCGGTCGCGACCTGCTGATCCGTGGTACGGAGGCTCCGGCCGGCGAGGGCGACGTGCACGTCTCACCCGCGATCGGCCTCAGCGGCCGCGCCATGGTCTCCATCGAGCTCAGCTCCCCCGACGGCCACCTGGTGCTGCTGGCTCGCGCCGCGGACGTCGTCGACTTCATCGCGCGCACCGTCGCGGTGGTCTCCCCCGGCACCGAGTCCGACGTCTTCGACGCGGACATGCTCATCAGCCAGCTGCTCGCTTCCTGAGCCAGCCTCGGCCTCGCGGGGCTACACCCGCGAGTGCTGCGCGACCCAGCTCGCGTGGAGCCCTGCGTAGACGCTGCCGGCCTGCGTGACGAGCTCACGGTGCGGCCCACGCTGCACCACGCGGCCCTTGTCGACCACGATCACCTCGTCGGCGCTCTCGGCCGTGGACAGCCGGTGCGCGATGGTGACCGACGTCCGTGACTGCATCAGCCGCTCGAGGGCGCGGCCGATCTGCATCTCCAGCGCTGGGTCGACGGCGCTGGTGGCCTCGTCGAGGACCAGGAGGTCGGGGTCGGCGAGGTGCGCGCGCAGGAGCGCGACGAGCTGCCGCTCGCCAGCCGACAGCGACTCGCCGCGCTGGCCCACCTGGGTGTGGAGCCCGCGCGGGAGGCCGCGCAGCCAGTCGTCGATGCCGAGCTCGACCGCCGAGGCGCGGATGTCGTCCTCGGTCGCGTCGAGCTTGCCGTAGCGCACGTTGGCCGCGATCGAGTCGTCGAAGAGGAAGCCCTCCTGCGGCACGAGCACGACACTGCGCCGCAGGGACCGCGCCTCGATGCGGCGTACGTCGACACCGTCGAGCAGCACGGCGCCGTCGGTCGGGTCCATCAGGCGGGTGAGCAGCTTGGCGAAGGTGGACTTGCCCGAGCCGGTCTCCCCGACGATCGCCACCCGGGTGCCCGCGTCGATGGCCAGGTCGACCTCGCGGAGCACCGGCGGCCCGCCGGGGTAGGCGAAGCTGACGTCGGCGAAGCGGACGTCGATCGGACCCCGCGGGAGGACCTCGCCGTCGGCCCCCGGGTCGATGAGGTCGGCAGGCGTCTCGAGGATGCCGAGGACGCGGCGCCAGCTGGCGATGGCGTTCTGCGCGTCGGTGAGGATCTGGGTGCCCATCTGCACCGGCCCGACGAACAGGGTGACCAGGAACGCGAAGGCGAGGACCCGGCCGGGCGTCATGTCACCGGTGAAGCCGAGGAGCACGCCGATCACGATCACGCCGGCGTTGGCCAGGCCGGCCGAGAGGCCGCCGAGGGAGAACGACGTGACGGTGTAGGTCTGCGCGTGGGTGTAGGCGTCCTGCCAGTCCTGGATGGCGGTGTCGATGCGCGCCTGGGTGCGGTCCTCGACGCCGTAGGAGCGGACCACGGCGGCGCCGACGACCGGCTCGGAGATGGCGCCGAGCAGCACGCCCACCTGGTGGCGTACGACGGTGTAGGCGGCCGACAGCTTCTTCTGGAACCAGCGGATCGAGAGGAACAGCGGCGCGAACGACAGCCAGACCACCAGCGCGAGCTGCCAGCTGTAGACGACCATCAGCACGGTCGCGACCAGCATCTGCCCGATGCTGACGACGAAGATCAGGCCGCCGAAGACGAGGAACTGGCTGACCTGGTCGACGTCGCTGGTCACGCGGGAGACCAGTGCGCCGCGGCGCTCGGTGTTCTGGGTGAGCAGCGGGAGGTCGTGCACGTGGCGGAACGCCTTCGTGCGCAGCGTCGCGAGCCCGCGCTCGGAGGTGGTGAAGAGCCGGCTGGTCATCAGGTAGGACGCCCAGCTCGTCACGGCGATCGCGAAGGCGGCGAGCACCCCCATCCAGACGACGTAGTCGAGGCGGGGACCACCGGGGCCGTTGAGCCCGCGGTCGAGCGTCTGCTGGACCGTGATCGGTACGACGATCTGGCCGCACGAGGCGATCACGGCGAGGAACAGCGTGAGCCCGAGGCCCTCGCGCAGCTCGGGTGAGTACTTCATGCCGAGGCGGAGGGTCGCCATGGCGCCGATGTCCTCGCCGGTGTCCATCCGGGTCCCGGAGGTGGGTGCGACAGCGCTCATTCCGGGGTCCCCACGGTGTTGTCGGACGGAGGAGCGAAGCGGTGGAGGGCGAGAAGGTCGTGGGGTGGGTTCATGATCGGCTCCCTCCGTCGGTGGCGGATCCCGCGTCGGCATCGAGGGCGGCGTCGGTCTCGTAGGCGTTGACCAGCTGGGAGTAGGCCGGGCTGGTGGCAAGCAGCTCGGCGTGGGTGCCCCGGCCGACGATCCGGCCGTCCTCGAGGTGCAGGACCTCGTCGGCCAGCGAGATCGTCGCCTTGCGGTAGGCCACCACGACGAGCGAGGCGGCCGAGTCTCCCCCGTCCTCGTCCCGGTCGTCGCGCAGCGAGGCGAGGATGCGCGCCTCGACCTCCGGGTCGACCGCGGAGGTGGCGTCGTCGAGGATCAGCAGCCGCGGACGGCGTACGAGTGCGCGGGCGAGCGAGAGCCGCTGGCGCTGGCCACCGGAGAGCGAGGTGCCGCGCTCGCCCAGCTTGGTGTCGATGCCGTCGGGCAGGGCGGCGACGAAGCCGTCGGCCTGGGCGGTGCGCAGCGCGGCCCACACGTCGGCGTCGGGGACGTCGGCGCCGAGCGTGACGTTGCCCCGGACGGTGTCGTCGAACATGAAGGCCGTCTGGGGCACGAGCGCCACGTCGCGTGGCAGCGCGCCCTTGCGGAGGCCCTTGAGGTCGTGACCGTCGATGCGGATCCGGCCCGCGTCGGGGTCGACCAGCCGGGTCATCAGGCTGGTCAGCGTGCTCTTGYCGGAGGCAGTCGCGCCGACCAGCGCGACGGTGCGCCCGGGGCGTACGTCGAAGTCGACGCCGCGCAGCAGCGGCGCGTCGGCGTCGTAGGAGTAGTGGAGGTCCTGGACCTCGAGGAGCGCGCCCGACGTGAGCACCGGCAGCTCGTCGTCGCCGTAGGACATGTTGCCGGTCGCGTCGAGGACCGCCTTGGCACGGCGGTATCCCACGACCGAGCGCGGGAACTCGCCGAGCAGCCACCCGATCGCCCGGATCGGGAAGGAGACGATGGTCAGCAGGTAGGCGACGGTCACCACGTCGCCGGCCTCGGTCGCGCCACTGGCGACGCGGGCGACGCCGACCGCCAGGACGACGAGGACCCCGAGGCTGGGCAGGCTGGCCAGGGTCGGGTCGAACACCGCCCGGATCCGGCCGGCGCGCACGTTGACGTCGCGCAGCTCGTGGGCCTTGGCGCGGAACCGGTCGGTCTCCTCGACCTCGCGCCCCAGCGTCTTGACGACCATCGCGCCGTCGAAGGACTCGTGGGCGATCTCGCTCACCTCGGCCCGGAGGCCCTGGGCGCGGGTCATCAGCGGCGAGGAGTAGTGCTGGTAGAGCAGGTTGGCCGCGACGACGGCGGGGAAGACGAGCAGCCCCACCACGGCCAGCACGACGTCGGCGATGAACATCTGCACGACCGCGATGACCATCATCACGACGGTGCCGAGCGCCATCGGCAGGGGCATGATCGGTGACCACGCCGCCTCGACGTCGGAGTAGGCGTTGGAGAGCAGCTGGCCGGTCGGGTGGCGCTGGTGCCACTCCATCGGCAGGGACAGGTACTGGCGAGTCACGCCGCGGCGCGTGTGGGACTGCATCCGGTAGTACATGATGCCGCCGCCGAGGCGCCGGGCGACGATGCCGACGGCGCGCAGGATCGCGACGCCCATGAAGAGCGCGACCACCAGGACCAGCATGTCGGTGCCGATCTCGCCGGTGTCGAACGCCGGGATCAGGACGTGCTGGGTGGCCCAGCCGAGCACCCACGCGTCGGCCACGGTGAGCACCCCGAAGAGCACGGCACCCAGCGTCGCGACCGTGAAGACGATCGGCTCGCGCTTGATGCCGACCCACAGGACCCGGAAGCCGTCGAGAGTGGTGGTGCCCCGCAGCTCCGCGTCGTCGCCCACAGGTGTCGCCCGCCTCCTCGTCGTCCGGTGTCTCCGCTGGTCAGTTGCCGAGCGCAACCAACCAACCGGGCAAGGCTATTCCTCGGCACCGACACTCCGCGAATCGAAAAGCGTCTCGCTCAGGAGGCGCGGATCCGCGAGAGGAACGCGCGCGTGCGGTCCTCCTGCGGGTCGCCGATCACCTGCTCGGGCCGCCCCCGCTCGTGGATGCGCCCGTCGTGCAGGAAGCAGACCTCGTCGGCCACGTCGCGGGCGAAGCCCATCTCGTGGGTGTTGAGCAGCATGGTCACGCCCTCGGCCTTGAGCTCGGTCAGCAGGTCGAGCACCTCACCGACGAGCTCCGGGTCCAGCGCGCTCGTCACCTCGTCGAGCAGCATCAGCCGCGGGTTGGCCACCAGCGCCCGTGCGATCGCCACCCGCTGCTGCTGCCCGCCGGACAGGTCGTCGGGACGGGCCGCGGCCTTCTCGGCGAGCCCGACGCGCTCCAGCATCGCCAACCCGCGGGACCGCGCCTCCTCGGCGCCGACCCCGTGCACCAGCCGCAACGCCAGGGTGACGTTGCCCATCACGTCGAGGTGCGGGAAGAGGTTGTATGCCTGGAAGACCATCCCCATGCGCGAGCGCACCTCGTCGCCGTCCACGCGCGGGTCGGTGATGTCGCGGCCCTCGAAGGAGATCACCCCGTCGTCGACGACCTCGAGGAGGTTCACGCACCGCAGCAGCGTCGACTTGCCGGATCCCGACGCACCGATCAGCACGACGCACTCGCCGGGCTCGATGGTCAGGTCGACCTCGCGCAGCACGACGTGGTCGCCGAACGACTTGCGGATGCCGTCGAGGCGCAGCAACTCGGTCATCACGGGGTCCCCGCGGCGTTGTTCGGAGGAGCGAAGCGGAGGAGAAGAACGTCGTGGGGTGTTCTCACAGGTGGCCTCCTGCGCCGTGGTAGCCCTTCTTGCGGGCGTAGCGGTCGGTGAGCCTCGCCATCGGGATGGTGAGGCAGCAGAACAGCACCCCGGCGACGACGTAGGGCGTGTAGTTGAAGTCGATGGCCGTCTCGATCTGGGCCGCGCGGATCGCGTCCACGACGCCGAGCACGGCGATCAGGCCGGAGTCCTTCTGGAGCGAGACCAGGTCGTTCATCAGCGGCGGGATGACCCGGCGCCAGGCCTGGGGCAGCACGACGCGGCGCAGCGTCTGCCCGTAGGTCAGGCCGAGGGACCGCCCGGCCAGGCGCTGGCTCGGGTGGACCGACTCGATTCCGGCCCGGAACACCTCGGCGACGTAGGCCGAGTAGGACAGCACCAGGGCCGTGCATCCCCAGAAGAGGGCCGAGGTGGGCAGCCCGGACAGGCTGAGCGCGGGGCCGCCGAAGCCGAGCAGGAAGATCACCAGCAGCAGCGGCAGGCCGCGGAAGACGTCGACGTACGCCGTACCGACCAGGCGCAGCGGGAAGGCGACGGGACCGCGGATGGTGCGCATCACCGCGATCGTCAGGCTCAACGCGACGATGAGGACGGCGCAGAGCGCCATCACCCGGATGTTGAGCCAGAGGCCCTCGAGCACCGCCGGGAACGACGAGACGGCCTTGTCCCAGTCGAAGTAGGTCTCCTGGACGCGCTCCCAGCCCGGCGAGCTGACCACCAGGCCGCCGACGACTCCGAGCAGCAGCACCGTGCTGCCCGACGCGATGACAGCGCTGCGGATCGTGCGCCGGCGTCGCCACTCGTCGCGCTCGCGCTGGACCTCGGAGGGCTCCCAGGCGGTGTCCACCTGGTCAGTCATGGGCTCGCCTTCAGGACAGCTCGGGAGCGCCCTGCTGGGCCAGCCACTCCTGGCCGATCTGGTCGAGGACGCCGTCCTCGCGCAGCGTGTCGACGGCCGACGAGACGCAGTCGGTCAGCGGGCTGTCCTTGGCCAGGACCGCGCCGAACTGCTCCGGCTCGCCGTCCGGGAGCGGGAGCTGGCCGACGATGACACCGTCGTCGAGCTGCACGGCGGTCATGAAGTAGGCGGTGGGGAGGTCGACGACGATGCCGTCGATCTGGCCGTTCTTGAGCGCCTGGACCGCCTGGTCGTTAGTGTCGAAGACGGCCGGGTCCTGCGAGGGCTGGATCTGGTCGGTGATCGCGGTGTAGCTGGTCGTGCCGACCTGGGCGCCGAGCTTGGCGTCGGCGAGGTCGGCGAGGCTGGTGATGCCGTCGATCGAGCTGCCCTTGTTGGTGATGACCGTCTGCACGACGTCGTAGTAGCCGGAGGAGAAGTCGACTGCCTTGCGGCGGGCCTCGGTGATGGACACCTGGTTGACGTCGAGGTCGAAGTCCTTGGGGCCGGGCTGGACCACCTTGTTGAACGGGACCTTCACCCAGGCGACCTGGTCCTGGGTGTAGCCGAGCTGTTCGGCGACGGCGTAGGCCACCGCGGACTCGTATCCCTCACCGTTGGTCGGGTCGTTGTCGACGAACCACGGCTCGTAGGCGGGAGTGTCGGTGGCGATGGTCAGGGTGCCGTCGGCGACGGTCTCCATCGCGTCGGGCGTGCACTCGTCGGCGGCAGCCGTCTCGGACGCCGAGCTCTCCGAGCTGTCCGAGCCGGCGTCGCTGCCGCTGTCGGCCTCGTCGGTCGGGGCGCACGCGGAGAGCGCGATCGCAGCGGACGCGAGGGTGACGACGGCGAGGTGGCGCTTGGCTGCGCGCCGGGAGGTCTTCAGCATGGCCGAATCCTACGACTGCGTCCGCCGTCAGCGGACCGGATGGCCCGCTGTGGACAGACCGGTCTTGACCTCTGCGATGGTCAGCGTCCCGAAGTGGAAGACCGTGGCTGCCAGCACCGCGTCGGCGCCGGCCTCGACGGCGGGCGGGAAGTGCTCGACCGCACCCGCTCCCCCGCTGGCGATGACCGGGACGCCCACCTCGCGTCGTACGGCGCGGATGAGCTCGAGGTCGAAGCCGTCGGTCGTGCCGTCGGCGTCCATCGCGTTGAGCAGGATCTCCCCCGCACCGAGCTCGGCGGCACGCACGGCCCACTCGATCGCGTCGAGCCCGGCACTCTTCCGACCGCCGTGCGTGGTGACCTCGAAGCCGCTCTGCGTGCCCGTCGCGCGTCGCGCGTCCACGCTCAGCACGAGCACCTGGTTGCCGAAACGGTCGGCGATCTCCGCGACCAGCTCGGGCCGGTGGATCGCGGCGGTGTTGACCGCCACCTTGTCGGCACCTGCGCGCAGGAGCCGGTCGACGTCCTGGACGCTGCCGACGCCGCCGCCCACGGTGAGCGGGATGAAGACCTCCTCGGCGCAGCGGCTGACCACCTCCATCGTGGTGGCACGGCCCTGGTGGGAGGCGGAGATGTCGAGGAAGGTCAGCTCGTCGGCGCCCTCGGCGTCGTACAGCCTGGCGAGCTCGACGGGGTCGCCGGCGTCACGCAGCTCGGTGAAGTTGACGCCCTTCACCACCCGCCCTCCGTCGACGTCGAGGCACGGGATGACGCGGATCGCGAGGCTCATGCGGGGTCCCCTCGGCGTTGTTCGGGGGAGCGCAGCGGAGGAGAAGAACGTCGTGGGGTGTTCATCGCTCCTGCTCCTTGCGCGCGCGGGCTGACAGGGCGACGTCGACGATTCCCACGCGGGACTGGGCGTCCAGCTCGGCGAGCGGCACCCAGGCTGCGTGGTCGGTCGACCCGTCGACCTCGGTCGTGCCGAGCTCGCCGCCGGTGATCGTCGCCTCGAAGACGAACCGCTGCGAGCGGAACAACCCGTCGAAGGTGCGGCCCTCTCCGGTGAAGAAGTCCTCGGCGAGGAGCGCACCGGGCTCGACGTGGTGACCGGTCTCCTCGAAGACCTCCCGCACCAGCCCGTCACGGATCGACTCGTCGAACTCGATCCCGCCGCCGGGAAGGGACCAGGCCGGGTCGCTGTGCCCCTCGCCGTTCCACCACGCGAGCAGCACGCACTCCTGCCCGTCGACCTCGTCGACGAGGAGCACGTAGGCAGCCAGCCGCGTGTGGTAGTCGGTGAACTCCATGCTCACGGCACCGGCTTCGTCAGCGCCAGGGCGTCCTCGAGGCTGAAGCGGCCCTCGTAGAGCGCGGTGCCGGCGATGGCGCCCTCCACGCCCTCCTCGACGAGGGTCATGAGCGCGCGGATGTCGTCGAGGGTGGTGACGCCGCCGCTGGCCACGACTGGCTTGTCGGTGGCGGCGCAGACGTCGCGGAGGAGCTGGAGGTTGGGCCCCTGCAACATGCCGTCCTTGTTGACGTCGGTGACGACGTAGCGGGCGCACCCCTCGGAGTCGAGGCGGGCGAGGGTCTCGTAGAGGTCGCCGCCGTCGCGGGTCCAGCCGCGCGCGGCCAGCGTCGTGCCGCGCACGTCGAGCCCGACCGCGACCCGGTCGCCGTACGTCGCGATGGCTCGGGCGCACCACTCGGGCTGCTCGAGCGCGGCGGTGCCGATGTTGACCCGCCGGCACCCGGCTGCCATCGCTGCCTCCAGCGACTCGTCGTCGCGGATGCCGCCACTCATCTCGACCTGGATGTCGAGGGTGCCGACGATCCGGGCCTGGAGCTCCCGGTTGTGCCCGTGGCCGAAGGCGGCGTCGAGGTCGACGAGGTGGATCCACTCAGCCCCGGCGTCCTGCCAGCGCAGCGCCGCCTCGATGGGGTCACCGAACCGCTTTTCGGACCCGTCCACCCCCTGCACCAGCTGGACGGCCTGGCCGCCCTTGATGTCCACGGCAGGAAGGAGCTCGAGGTAGGGCTGCTCGGGGGTGCTGGGCATGGGTCGATCCTAGGAGCGACCGCTCCCCGTCCCCACCGGGTGGTGGCCCGGCGAGACGCGGCGCCACGCGGGCTGGACCAGAGCTAGCGTGGGGACGTGATCGGCGACCGGTGGGGCGTCAGCGACGCCGAGGTGCGCCGTGCCTACGGGTGCGACGCCTTCGTCACCGCGCCGACGCTGCAGGCGTGGCGCGGTGTCACCGTCCATGCCGAGGCCGCCACCGTGTGGGCCCGCATCCGGCAGGTGCGCCTGGCGCCCTACTCCTACGACCTCGTCGACAACCTCGGCCGTCGCTCACCGCGCGATCTCCGCGACCTGCCGGAGCCGCGGGTCGGAGATCCGTTCACCCGCGCCCTCGGCCGTGACCAGGGGCGGGTGGTGGCGGTCGAACCTGGCCGCGAGCTGACGGCGACGATCATGGGCGCCCACATGTCGTACGCCGTCCTGCCGCGGGAGGGCGACGTTCGCCTCGTGCTCAAGGTGGTGGCTCGCACCAGCAGGTGGCTGGCGCCGGCTCTCTCGGTCGGCGACCTGGTGATGGCGCGCAAGCAGCTGCTCACCCTGAAGGAGCTGGCCGAGGTCTAGTGTCGGCCGCGCTTCAGGGTCGGCAGCTCGTAGGCGATGCCGTCCGTCGGGCGGGTCGGTGCGATCCCCATGGCCCGCAGGATCGTCGGCATGATGTCGACCGACCTCACCTCGGCACGCAGGTCCTTGTGCGACGTGTTGGCGCCGGCGAAGACGATCGGGACCTGCTGCGACGTGCGCTGGATGCCGCCGTGGTCGCCGAGGACGGAGTACGTCGTGTTGTCGGGCAGCGTCGCGATCAGGTCGGGACCGTAGTCGGCGGCCTGGGTGTCGACGAGCTCCTGCGCCTTCGTGGCGAACCACCGCTTCTCGGCGCCGTGCATCCGGTCCCAGCGCACCGGGGTCACCCGGTCGAAGTGATCGCCGTCGCGCCGCCAGACCGCGGTCACGTCGGCCAGGCCCTCCATGATGGCCGCCGCCTCGGCGACCTTCTCCGGGGACTGGTCCTTCAGCCACACGTTGAGCGAGGAGTCGCTGTAGGAGAAGCCAACGTTGGTCTTCCCGGTGCCGTCGTCGGTGCCGTCGATGAGCGGTTGCAGCGCCTCCTGCGGGCTCAGGTACGGCACGTCGTTGGCCGGCGAGCCGTAGTACCAGTTGAAGTAGCCGTAGTCGTTCACCGGCTCGAAGTCGCCGTGGAAGTGGCCCTCGTCAGCCGCGACGGAGCCGTGGTCGGCGGTGAGGACGACGAGCGTGTCGTCGAGCTGGCCACTGTCCTCGAGCGCCTGCATGATCCGGCCGACCTGGGCGTCCGCGGTCTCGGTGGCGTACTCCATGTGCGTCATCGGGTCGTAGCCCGGCGTCGCGCCCTCCGGGTCGTTGACGCCTCCCCACATGTGCGCGGCCTTGTCCACGCCGGGGAGGCTGACGAAGATGCCGCTCCAGCCGTCGCCCTCCTGCCCCATGATCTCGAGGACGGCATCGGTGGCCCAGATGTCCCCGCCCTGGTGTGCCGGGTCGTGGCCGACCACGTAGCGGTTGTCGGTGGCGGGGTAGAGCTGCGCCGGGTACTGGAGGGTGTCGTACCCCGTGTCGCGGGCCACCACCCACCGTGAGCCGCAGTCCGCCGAGAAGTACGCCGGCACGTTCCAGCCCGTCGGCGCGCGGTGGCGGGTGGTCACCGGAGGGTTGCTCCCCGGGACGGGGCACGTCTTGCTGCCGAACGTGATCGTCGAGGTGTTCGCCGACCCGGGACCGCTGAGGCCCCATGCGGCGTACCCCTTGGGGCTGACGGTGAACACCTTGCCGGTGTCGTCCAGGTAGTCGGACAGGTGCGGGTAGCCGGCCGCCTGCTGGAGCGGCGCCATCTGGTCGCGCCCGAAGTTGCTGGTGATGTAGAGGCCGCCGGGGGCGCCGAGCAGGCCGGCCACGTCGCGGTAGCCCTCGTTGGTCCAGCCCATGTGCTTCGGCGAGGCACCCGTCGTGACCACGTTGTGGGTGACGACCGTGACCGACCCGGTGTGGCCGAGGTAGCCCTTGGGCGTGTCGACACCGTCCTTCATCAGCGCCTGCACGTTGCCCATGCCGTACGTGTCGACGATCTCCTTGCTGAGCGCGTCGACGACGATGACGACGACCTTCGTCGGCCGGTCGGGCGCCCTCGTCCCGTGCCCCCCACGACCCCCGGCCTGGGCACCCGACTGGGTCCCGACGACGGTGAGCGCGACCGCCGAGGCGGCAACGACGGCGAGCAGGCGGGCACGGTGCTGAGCCATGACGACTCCCTCCCGGCGCGGCGGCGCTGCCGCGGTCCGTGAGCCGAACGTAGACCCGGCCCGCACCCCCGGCAATCCCCCGGGATGGGTAGGTCCGCGCCTCCGCCGAGCCCCGCGGATCAGCGCCAGACGGGCGCGACCTCGCGTCGGTAGCGGCGCGCGACGAGCAGGGTGAGGATCGTGATGACAGGCCCCGGGATGTTCGCGCGCAGCGCCGACCGCTCCCGCTCCCCCGCGCCGTCCTGCATCCAGGCCAGGGAGTTCGCCGCGTCGACGGGGCTGGCCGGGCGCAGCTTCTTGGCCAGTGCCTTGAACTCCTCGTCGTCGTGCAACGCGCCCATCGGGCCCTCCACGTCGCGTTCCTCGTGGTCGAGGTGGCCGTTGATCACCTCGCGGGCTCGCGCGACCTCGTCGGCCGCGGCCGCGGCGTTGATCGCCGACGGTGCGCCGACGACGGCGTCGAGGCTGGTCGAGACCGACGTCAGCGCCTGCTTCATCGCCACGTGCTCGGACTCCATCTGCTCGAGGAGCGTGCGGTCGACGCCGCGCGACTGGAGGAACGGCCACACGTGCTCGTCCTCGGCCTCGTGGTGGTGGGTGAGCTCCCGGACCAGGTTGCGCCAGGCCGTACGGATCTCGCGGGCTCGCGCCGTGTCGCCGTCGGGCAGCGTGCGCAGTGCCTGCTCGGTCCGGGTCACGTCGCGGCGCACGGCCGCGTGGATGATCTGGTTCATGCTCATGGTCCCCGTCATGTCCGCGACGCTAACGAGGCGACGCGGCCCACTGCGACCCGATTTCGGGGTAAGTCGCGGGCCGCGCGTGGCTCGGCTGCAGTCGACGGCCCGACGGTCCAGAATACGGTCGACCACATGTCGACCCGCCAGGGTCGCCTGACGACGGGGGACCCACCATGCGATCGCTCCAGCGCGCACTCACCTCGGCGACGCTCGCCGCTGCCCTCCTGGGCCTGTCGACGACAGCCGCGCACGCCGACCGGTGGTGGGGCCGCGACGCCGCGCGCGACGTCACCCAGTTCACCTTCACGCCTGAGCCTCCCCCGTGCGGGACCTGGGAGGTCGCGACCCAGGCCCAGGACACCACCACCGACCTCGTCGGACTGTCGGTGGTGCACGGACGCGACGACGTCGTCCTGCGGGCGCACTACCGAGACCTCACCGGGTTCGCGAACCGCTTCGTCAGCTTCACCCTCGCGACGGACGGTCGCGACTTCCAGGTTGCCCTCCACGAGCGTGGCCGCCGTCCGGTCGCGGAGCTCTGGAGCGCCCCGCCCGAGCCCGAGGAGGTGGACGCGTGCGGTAGCTACTCGGTGATCCAGGCGGGCCGCGGGTGCGACGTCGAGTCGCAGGTGCTGCTGGAGCGTGACGTCATCGCCGTGACCGTCCCTCGCGACTGCGTCGGCGATCCGCGCTGGATTCGGGCGGGAGTCGTCGACCAGCGCTCAGTCGGCGCCCGGTTCCGCGGCGACGCGTGGGGACTGACCGGAGGGGGAACCGAGACCGATCTCGCCGACGCGCCTCTCTCACCGCGGGTGCGGCGCAGCCGCTGACCCGTCGCGGGTCGGCCTAGACCGACACCCGGAGCGACGCCACCCAGTTGGCGAGCAGCGCGGCACCGGCGTCCCCGGACTTCTCCGGGTGGAACTGCGTCGCGGTGAGCGGGCCGTTCTCGACGGCGGCCACGAAGCGGTCTCCCCCGTGCTCGGCCCAGGTCACCAGCGGGGCCGCCGTGCGGTCGTTCGTGACGAGGTCCCAGGAGCGCGCCGCGTAGGAGTGCACGAAGTAGAACCGCTCGTCCTCGACGCCGGCGAACAGCCGCGTGCCTTGGGGGGCCTCGACCGTGTTCCAGCCCATGTGCGGCACCACGTCGGCCTCGATCCGGGTCACGAGACCGGGCCACTCCTCGCAGCCCTCGGTCTCGACGCCGTGCTCGACACCGCCCGCGAACAGGATCTGCATGCCGACACAGATGCCGAGAACCGGGCGCCCGCCCGCCAGCCGCCGGCCGATGATCCGCTCGCCCTTGATCTCGCGCAGGCCGGCCATGCACGCGGCGTAGGCACCGACGCCGGGCACCACGAGGCCGTCCGCGGCGAGCGCGGTGTCGAAGTCACCGGTCAGGGTTACCGTGGCGCCGGCGCGCTCGACGGCGCGCACGACCGAGCGGAGGTTGCCCGACCCGTAGTCGAGGACGACGACGTCGGGAGCCGTCACAGGCTGCCCTTCGTGGACGGTACGCCGGTCTCGCGGGGGTCGATCGCCACGGCGTCGCGGAACGCGCGGGCGAAGGCCTTGAACTGCGCCTCGACCACGTGGTGCGGGTCGCGGCCGCCGAGCACCCGCACGTGCAGCGCGAGGTGGGCGTGGAAGGAGATCGTCTCGAAGACGTGGCGGGTCAGGGAGCCCATGTAGGTGGCGCCGGTGCCGCCGATGGCGACGTACTCCTGGCCCTCCGGCTCACCGGTGTGCACGCAGTAGGGACGGCCCGAGACGTCCACGACGGCCTGGACGAGCGCTTCGTCGAGCGGCACGGTGGCGTCGCCGAAACGCCGGATGCCGGCCTTGTCGCCGAGGGCCTCGCGGAGCGCCTGGCCGAGCACGATCGCGGTGTCCTCGACCGAGTGGTGGGCGTCGATGTGGGTGTCGCCGCTGGTCTGGACGACGAGGTCGACCAGGGAGTGGCGAGCGAAGGCGTCGAGCATGTGGTCGTAGAACCCCACGCCGGTCGACACGTCGGAGCGGCCGGTGCCGTCGAGGTCGACCTCGACCAGGACGCCGGACTCCTTGGTGGTGCGCTCGATCTTCGCGGTGCGGCTCATACCGGCTCCTTCGTTGTCTCGATTGTGTCCAGCAGGGCCTTCTTGAAGGCTGCCATCTCCTCGGCCGTGCCGATCGACACGCGCAGCCAGCCGTCGGGGCCGGTCTCGCGGATCAGCACGCCCCGGTCGACCAGACCCTGCCAGACGGCGTGCCGGTCGGCGAACCTGCCGAACAGCGCGAAGTTGGCGTCGGAGTCGGCGACCTCGAGCCCCTGCTCGCGCAGCCAGACCACGGTCGCGTCGCGCTCGGCGCGGAGGTCGTCGACCTTGCCGAGCAGCTCGGGGGCGTGGCGCAGCGCCGCCAGCGCGGTCGCCTGGGTGACGGCCGAGAGGTGGTAGGGCAGTCGTACGACCCGGATCGCGTCGCAGATCGAGGGATCCGCGGCGAGGTAGCCCAGCCGGGCGCCCGCCAGGGCGAACGCCTTGCTCATGGTGCGCGTGACGACGAGGTTGCGGTGCCGCGGCAGCAGCTCGAGCGCGCTCGGGGTGCCGGCGCGGCGGAACTCGCCGTAGGCCTCGTCGACGACCACGATGCCGCCGGGCTCGTAGGACGCGGCCGCCTCGCACAGCATCGTCACCGCCTCGGGCGGCAGCGCCGTCCCGGTCGGGTTGTTGGGGCTGGGCAGGAGCACGACCGACGGGCGACGCTCCTCCACCAGCCGACGCGCGGCGTCGAGGTCGAGCGAGAAGTCCTCGGCCCGGTGGCCGGCCACCCACTCGGTCATCGTGTCGCGGGCGTACTCGGGATACATCGAGTACGTCGGCGCGAACGACAGCGCGACGCGCCCCGGACCACCGAAGGCCTGCAGCAGCTGCAGCATCACCTCGTTGGACCCGTTGGCCGCCCACACCATCTCGGGGGTGATGCCCGAACCGCCGGACGTGTCGAGGTACGCCGCCAGGGCGGAGCGCAGCTCGACGAACTCGCGGTCGGGGTAGCGGTTGAGCGACACCGCTGCCGCACCGACGGCACGGGCGATGTCGGCCGCGGCCTCGGGCGAGGGACCGTAGGGGTTCTCGTTGACGTTGAGCTGCACGGGCGCCTGCTCCAGCGACAGCTGGGGCGCACCGTAGGGCTCGATCCCCCGCAGCTCCTCGCGCAGCGGTGGGAACAGCCCGCTCACCGCTGCGACCGGTCGCTGTCGAACCGGACGCTGACCGCCTGGCCGTGGCCCGGCAGGTCCTCCGCCCCGGCCAGCGTCACGACGTGGCCGGCGACCTCGGCGAGCGCCTCGCGCGAGTAGTCGATGACGTGCACCGACTTCGTGAACGCCCGCACGGAGAGACCGCTGGAGTGGCAGGCGCAGCCGGCCGTCGGCAGCACGTGGTTGGAGCCTGCGCAGTAGTCGCCCAGCGACACCGGCGACCACGGGCCGACGAAGATCGCGCCGGCGTTGCGCACGCGCGCGGCGTGGGCGGCGGCGTCGCGGGTGACCACCTCGAGGTGCTCGGCGGCGTAGGCGTCGACGACGTCGACGCCCTGGTCCATGTCGTCGACCAGCACGATGCCGGACTGCCGCCCGCCCAGCGCGGTGCGGATGCGATCGGTGTGACGGGTGGCGAAGACCTGCTTGTCGAGCTCGGCCTCGACCGCGTCGGCGAGCTCGAGCGAGTCGGTGACCAGAACGGACGCCGCCATCGGGTCGTGCTCGGCCTGGCTGACCATGTCGGCCGCGACGAACGCGGCATCCGCGCTGTCGTCGGCCAGGATCGCGATCTCGGTCGGCCCGGCCTCGGAGTCGATGCCGACGACGCCCCGCAGCAGCCGCTTGGCGGCCGCGACGTAGATGTTGCCGGGACCGGTGACGAGGTCGACGCGCTCGCAGGGGCCGGCGCCGTAGGCGAACATGGCGATCGCCTGCGCGCCACCGACTGCGTAGACCTCCTCGACGCCGAGGAGCTCACAGGCAGCGAGGATCGTCGGCTCCGGAAGGCCGTCGCGGTTCTTCTGCGGCGGGCTCGCGAGCGCGATCGAGCGCACCCCGGCGACCTGCGCGGGAACGACGTTCATCACGACGCTGCTCACCAGCGGGGCGAGACCACCGGGGACGTAGAGGCCGACGCGGTCGATCGGCACCTTGCGGTGCGTGACGGTCGCCCCGGGGGCGACCTCGCTGGTGACGTCGCGCTCGAGCTCGGCCGCACAGGTGGCGCGGAGCCGACGGATCGACTCCTCGAGACCGGCCCGCACCGCTGGGTCCAGACCCTCGAGCGCGGTCGTCAGGGCCGCGCGCGGCACGGCGATGTCGTCGCCCTCCACGCCGTCGAAGCGGGCGGAGAACTCCGTGATCGCCTCCACGCCGCGCGCCCGGACCGCGTCCAGGATCGGCTGCACCTGATGCGTGGCGGCCTCGACGTCGAACTCGGCGCGAGGCACGCTCGCGCGGTAGTCGACGGACGCCGCGTCGGCGGCCCTCAGGTCGATGCGCCGGATCAGGGACATGCCCCGATTCTAGGTTCCCCCGCGGGTCGAGCCGAAGTCGCGGGCGTCGGGTGGACACCGGCCGTTAGTGTCGTGGTGTGAGCGACCCACTGCCGATGTTCCCGCTGAGCACCGTGGTGTTCCCGGGCATGAGCGTGCCGCTCCACGTCTTCGAGGACCGCTACCGGATGCTGGTGCGCCACCTCCTCGAGGAGGAGGACCCCGCCCAACGGGTCTTCGGCACGGTCGCGATCCGCGAGGGCTACGAGGTCGGCGACCACGGCGCCCAGTCGGTCTACCGCGTCGGCTGCGTCCTGCAGCTGACCGAGGTCGACCGGCGTGACGACGGGACCTTCGACATCGTCGCCGTCGCCCGCGAGCGCCTGGTCCTCGAGGAGATGCAGCGGGGCAGCGACTACCCGCAGGGCCTCGCCGTCGTGCTCCCCGAGCCGGAGGTCGACGTGCCGGCCGAGGTGCTCGAGCGGGCCCGCGCCACCTTCACCGCGTTCCGCGTGGCGATGACCGAGCTGCAGGGCGACCCCTACAGCGGGACGCTCCCCCGCGACCCCGACTACCTCGCGTGGACGCTGTCCGCCCTCGCCCCGCTGCCCATGGCGGAGCGGCAGTCGCTGCTGGAGGCGGAGAACGCCACCGAGCGGCTCACGCTGGTGACCCGGATGCTGACCGAGGAGCTCCGGGCGATCAACGTCATCCCGTCGTTGCCGGCCACCCAGGTGGCCCGCACCGCCTGGTCCCCCAACTGACCCGCGGGGTCCGCTGATGGCGAAGAAGGCGCGCGGCGCCGGAGGTACGCCGGCCACGGTCGCGCTGTCGGCCGCGGGCATCGCGTTCGAGGTCCGGGCCTACGAGCACGACCCGCGGGCGGCCTCGTACGGGCTCGAGGCGGCCGAGGCGCTCGACGCCGACCCCGCCCGGGTCTTCAAGACGCTGCTGGCGTCGCTGGACGGCTCGCTCGTCGTCGGGATCGTCCCGGTCACGGGCCAGCTCGACCTCAAGGCGCTGGCGCGCGCCCTCGGGGGCAGCAAGGCGGTGATGGCGGAGGTCGCGGCCGCCGAGCGCGCCACCGGCTACGTCGCCGGCGGCATCTCGCCGGTCGGGCAGAAGCGACGGCACCCCACGGTGCTCGACGCCTCGGCGCTCGAGCACGACACGATCCTGGTCTCGGGTGGCCGGCGCGGCTTCGACCTCGAGCTCGCGCCGGCGGACCTGGTGGCGATCACCGGAGCGGTGACCGCCACCATCGGCCGCTGAGGCCTGTCAGTCGGTGGTGACCTTCAGGAGCCCGTGGACCACATCGTCGTCGACCCAGCCGCTGACTCCGAACGCCGACAGCGGCTCGAGGTTCTTGCTGACCTCGGGCGAGTCGCCGGTCAGGCGGACCAGCCAGTCGTCGTCGGCGTTGAAGTTGACGAAGAGCAGCGACTGGGCCTCGTCGGACTCCACGACCTCCGAGTAGGCGGCGCTGTCGCCGAGGCTGCCGCCACCCTCGAGCTCGCCGCGGTAGCCGTCCTGCAGCGCCAGGACGGCGTAGCCGTCGCCCTCGGTCACCTGCATGAACTCGGCCAGCTCGGGCCCCGCCTGCGCGGCGATCTTGTCGAGCACGGCCTGGATCTCGTCGGCGTCGCCGTCGATCCGGATGCCCACCGGGACCTCACCCGGGCCGCCGTTGGCCACGGCGTCGGGGTCGAGCCCGCTGCCCAGCGAGACGGTGACGCCCTCGCCGAGGAGGGTCTCGACGTCCTCCGGGAAGGCGAGGCCTGTCTCGGACTCGAACTGCGCGAGCTGCTCGTCGATCGTCGCGCTCTCGTCGGGCAGGTTGCTCTTGACGTAGTCGAGCATCGCGCCGGCCCAGCCCTCCTCGAGGGACATGCCGAAGGCCGCGACGGTGTCGTCCGGCAGGCCGGCGACCATGTCGGCGCCGTTCTGGCTGTCGATGAACTTGGTCATGTCGGGCTGGTAGTTGGACATGGCGTACTCGACCTCGACCGCGCCGTCGTCGAACCGGACGGTCGCCGCCATGCCGTCGAAGTCGTCGATCATCTGCTGGAGCTCCTCGGGGACCTCCTCGGAGTCCGAGGTCGTGCCGTCCTCGCCCATCGCCGCACCGGGCATGCCCATCATCCCCATGCCGCCCATGCCGCCGAGCTCGTCGAGGTACTTGGTGACGCCCTTGCCGACGTACATCGACATGAAGCCGTCGTCGCCCGCCTCGCCGGTCCACTCCTCGAAGGAGGCGTCACCCGCGAGCGTCGAGCCGTCGGCCGCGTCGACGACCTTCTGGGCGATCTCCGGGGTCTCCGCCACGACGATCCAGTCGCCGTCGACCACCCAGCCACCGACGTCGCCCCCAGCGGCCTCGCCGCCCCCGCACGCGTCGACCAGTGCGGACAGCCCGTCCTCGGCCTTGCCGGAGTCGGTGGTCTGCACGACCCCGACCGGGGTCGGCTCGTCCTCGCCCAGGTCGACCACGGCCATCGCCGCGCGCGAGCCCAGCCACGGCTTGACGTCGGCGTCGTAGTCGAGGCCCTCGCACTCGCCGGAGGAGGTGACCTCCTCGAAGAACCGCTCGCGCAGGTCGTCGTCGGTCTGCAGGTCGACCTTGTCGGTGAACCCGGGGAACTTGCGCAACGTCTTGATGGCCTCGATCTTCTGGCCGCCGCTCGGGTCGAGGTCGACGCTGAAGTAGGCGACCGTCGAGGCGGGCAGCGCCTCTGCCGGCTGCGCGCCCGTGGCGAAGAAGCTGGTGGCCGCCCAGGCGCCACCCGCGACGACCGCACCGCCGGCGACGATCGCGCCCACCGCGATCATCCGCTTCTTGTTGTCGTTGTCGGCCGTCTGCGCCGGCCCCGATCCGTCGAGGTACTCAGGCCCGTCGGCCGGGCCGCCCGGTGTCATGCTCATCTCGCTCTGCTCCCCCGTTGCACGGGTCCCGACGGCGTCGGGACTGCCCACTTGCGGGCGGCGCAAGCCTACCCACGCGAGCGCCTGGCGAACCCCATGTTCCCCAAGAGATAGGACCCGACCAGCCCGGCCATCGCGCCGGCGGGCAGGACAACGAGCGCGGTCGAGTGCCACCGCACCCGCCCGTCGTCGGGGGCGGTCAGACCGAGGTCCCCGGGCAGCGGGGTGTAGTCGGGCCGGCCGGCGGCCAGCGCCTGCGGGTCCGGCGGTCCGAGCGCGGTGCCGACGCCGTACATCACGGCCGCGGCGATGCTCGCCGAGACGAGCACCGCGACCACCGTGACGGTCTCGTGGCCGCGCCACAGCCCGGCCAGCACGGCCAGCACGAGGCCGAGCGGGAAGGCGATGAGGACGAAGAGGGCGATGCCCTCGAAGGAGAAGTCCGGTCCGGCCGGCTCGAGGTACCAGCGGCCCTGGTAGGCCAGCCCGGTCGGGGCGTCCCACAGCCGCTCCCAGAGCACCCCGCCGGCCGCACCGCCCACGACGAAGAGCACGAGCACCGACAGCACCCGTCGGATCACCCTGCCGGTCGACACGTTCGAGCCGTCCGGGCCGGTCGAGTGCTCCGTGCCGGCGGGCGCGGTCACGTCGCTCATCCCGTCAGGCAGCCGGGGCCGAGCAGCTGCTTGAGGTCGGCGAACAGGGCGGGGCTCGGGCTGACCCGCAGGTTGTCGTCGAGGCGCAGCACCTTGGTCGAGCTCCGGGTGAGCAGGCGCAGCTGCACCTCGGTCATGCCCGGGTGGGTGCCGAGGACGTCACGCAGCTGGGCGACGACCGGCGGGGTGCACCGGGTCGACGGCAGGCTGATCACGACCGGTCCCGCCGGCCCCTGCGTGAGGTCGGGTGCCGTGACCTCCTGGGCGCGGAGCTCGGGTTGGTCCTTGTCACGCGAGAGCTGGCCCTTGATCCGGACGATGTTGTCCTCGACGAGCAGCGTCGAGGCGAGGGTGTAGGAGCTCGGGAAGAGGAGGACGTCGATCGCGCCGTCGAGGTCCTCGAGCGTGATCGTGGCCCACGGGTCGCCCCGCTTGGTGATCTTGCGCTGCACCGAGGTGATGAGGCCGCTGACGGTGAGCGTGGAGTTGTGGGCGCGCTCCTCGTCGAGCATCAGCTGGCCGATGGTGCAGTCGGTGCCTTGCGAGAGGACGTGCTCGAGGCCGAGCAGCGGGTGGTCGGAGACGTAGAGCCCGAGCATCTCCCGCTCGTGGCCGAGCAGGGTCATCTTGTCCCAGTCCTCGACGTCCGGGATCACGACCGTCGCACCGGCAGCGCCCACGTCGTCCGGCATCAGCATGTCGATGAGCGAGTCCTGCCCGCTCTCGTCGTCCTTCTTGGCCTGGACGTACTTCTCGACGGCGTCCTCGTGGATGATCGAGAGCGCCCGACGCTTGTGCTTCATGTCGTCGTAGGCACCGGCCTTGACCAGCGAGTCCACGACCCGCTTGTTGCAGACCAGCGCCGGGACCTTGTCCATGAAGTCGTTGAAGTCGGTGTAGCGGCCCTTCTCCTCGCGCGCCGTCACGATCCGGTCGACGACGTTGCTGCCGACGTTGCGCACGGCGGTGAGGCCGAAGCGGATGTCGTGGCCCACCGGAGTGAAGTTGGCGTGCGACTCGTTGACGTCTGGCGGGAGGACCTGGATCTTCATGCGACGGCACTCGTTGAGGTAGATCGCCATCTTGTCCTTGTCGTCCTTGACGGACGTGAGCAGCGCGGCCATGTATTCGGCCGGGTAGTTGGCCTTGAGGTAGGCGGTCCAGTAGGTGATGACGCCGTAGGCGGCGGAGTGCGACTTGTTGAAGGCGTAGTCGGAGAACGGGAGCAGGATCTCCCAGAGCTTGTCGATCGCCACCTGGGGGAAGCTGCGCTCGAGCATGCCGGCCTGGAAGCCGGCGTACTGCTTGTCGAGCTCCTCCTTCTTCTTCTTGCCCATCGCGCGGCGGAGGTTGTCGGCGGCGCCCAGGGTGAAGCCGGCGAGCACCTGGGCGATCGCCATCACCTGCTCCTGGTAGACGATCAGGCCGTAGGTCTCCCCCAGCACCGGCTCGAGCGCCTCGGCGAGCGCGGGGTGGATCGGCTCGATCGCCTCGCGGCCGTTCTTGCGGCGGGCGTACTTGTTGTGGGAGTCGGCGCCCATCGGACCGGGGCGGTAGAGCGCGCTGACGGCGGTGATGTCGGCGAAGACGTCGGGCTGCAGGGAGCGCAGCAGCGCCCGCATGCCCGAGCCGTCGAGCTGGAAGACGCCGAGCGTGTCGCCGCGGCCCATCAGCTCGTAGGTCGGCCGGTCGTCGAAGGGCAGCTCCTCCAGCACGACCGTCTCGTCGCGGTTGACCTGGATGTTGGCCAGCGCGTCCTCGAGGATCCGGAGGTTGGACAGGCCGAGGAAGTCCATCTTGACGAGTCCGAGCGACTCGCACATCGGGTAGTCGAACTGGGTGATGACGGCGCCGTCCTGCGGCCGCGCCATGATGGGTACGACGTCGATGATGGGCTCGCTCGACATGATCACGCCGGCGGCGTGCACGCCCCAGTTGCGGATCTGGCCCTCGAGGCCGAGCGCCGTGTGGAAGATCGTGCGCACGTCGGGGTCGGAGTCGTGCAGCGCGCGGAACTCGCCGCCCTCGTTGTAGCGCTTGTGCTGCGGGTCGAAGATGTCCTTGAGCGCGACGCCCTTGCCCATCACGTCAGCGGGCAGCGCCTTGGTGATGCGGTCGGAGATCGCGAAGCCGTGGTCGAGGACGCGCGCCGCGTCCTTGATGGCGGCCTTGGCCTTGAGCCGGCCGAAGGTCGCGATCTGCGCGACCCGCTCGGTGCCGTACTTCTCGGTGACGTACTTGATCACCTCGCCGCGGCGGGCGTCGTCGAAGTCGATGTCGAAGTCGGGCATCGAGGGGCGCTCGGGGTTGAGGAACCGCTCGAAGAACAGGCCGTGCTCGAGGGGGCACAGGTCGGTGATGCTCAACGCGTAGGCGGCGATGGAGCCCGCACCGGAGCCACGGCCCGGGCCGACGCGGATGCCGTTTGTCTTGGACCACTGGATGAAGTCGGCGACCACGAGGTAGTAGCCGCAGTAGCCCTTCTGCGAGATGACGCCCAGCTCCATCTCGACGCGGTCCTTGACCTCCTGGGTCAGCCGCTCGCCGGGGTAGCGGGCCTCGATGCCGCGCCACACCTCCTTGCGGAACCAGCTCTCCTCGGTCTCGCTCTCCGGGACGTCGGCGCGGGCCATGTAGCCGCCGGTGGACTCGACGAACTCGACGTTGCACCGCTCGGCGATCTCGAGGGTGTTGTCACAGCCGTCGGGGATCTCGGCCCACATCTCGCGCATCTCGGCCGCGGACTTGATGTAGTAGCCGCCGCCGTCGAACTTGAGCCGGTTGGTGTCGGCCAGCCGCTTGCCGGAGGCGACGCAGATGAGGGCGTCCTGGCCGTCGGCGTCCTCGGGGTTGGTGTAGTGGGTGTCGTTGGTGACGATGGTCGGCAGGCCGAGCGTCGCCGCGATCTTGCGCAGGTCCTCGCGGGTGGCCCGCTCGGCGGCGATGCCGTGGTCCATCAGCTCGAGGTAGAAGTTGTCCTTGCCGAAGATGTCCTGGAACTCGCCGGCAGCGCGCAGCGCCTCGTCGTACTGGCCGAGCGTCAGCCGGGTCTGGATCTCACCGGACAGGCACCCCGTGCTGGCGATGATGCCCTTGGAGTAGCGCTGGAGCAGCTCGCGGTCCATCCGGGGCTTGTAGTAGTAGCCCTCGAGGCTGGCGAGGCTGGCCAACCGGAAGAGGTTGTGCATGCCCTCGGTCGTCTCGGCCCACATGGTCATGTGGGTGTAGGCGCCGCCGCCGGCGACGTCCTTGCCGCCCTCCTCGGCAAGGTCACCCTGTCCCCAGCGGACCCGGCGGCGCTCGCCGCGCATGGTGCCGGGGGTGAGGTAGGCCTCGATGCCGATGATCGGCTTGACGCCGTGCTGCTTGGCCCGGCGGTAGAAGTCGTAGGCACCGTGGAGGTTGCCGTGGTCGGTCATCGCGATCGCCGGCATGCCGAGCTCGCTGGTGCGGGCGAACAGGCCGTCGAGCAACGATGCCCCGTCGAGCATCGAGTACTCGGTGTGCACGTGCAGGTGCACGAAGTTGCCCGCGGAACTGGTGGAGGAGCCGGACGACATGGAGGAGACTTCCGCGCCTTTCAGGGGTCGCTGACGGTGTCACGGATGGGGCAGGTGCTGGCTGCGCAGCGGGCATCCAGAGGGAGGGGGAAGAGCCGTCAGCCTACGTCAGTGTGCCCGGCCCCACCGACAGGACACCCGACCCGATCCGCGCCGCGGCGGGCGCCACGCTCACCGCCAGTCGATCGCGTGGCCGTGGCCGTGGCTGTACGCCACCGGGGTGCCGTCGAGCGCGGTCACGAACCGCCCGGAGGGCACCTCCAGCCCGCCGGTGACGCGGGGCAGGACCCGCCTCCCCTCGTTGCTGATCCACCGGCAGCGGCCCTCGGCCACGAGGCCCGACATCAGGTCGTGGAACCGCTCGCGGTCCGGCTCCTCGAGGTAGGCGATCACCGCCGAGTGGAGGACGACCGGGGTGCCGTGGGGCGCCGCCTCGTCGACGAGGTCGGCGACGTGGTCGAGGAGGTCGCCCTGCCGGATGGCGGGCGGCTCCCGGCGGGCGACGCCGACGGCGGCACGCAACCGCTCGCGACGCTCGTCCTGCTCGGGCCAGACCAGGTTCTCCAGCCACGCCATCGCGTCGGGGTCCGAGACGTCGAGAGGGTTGAGGTCGACGCCACCCCGCCAGGCGACGTGCGGGTGGCCGGCGGGGACGGGCAGGTCGCCGGTGGCCCGCGCGCCCAGCAGCGGACCGCCGCTCCCCCGCAGCCCGCCCAGGGGTGACCACTCGTAGTCGTAGCGGTCGGGGAAGAGGCAGAGGCCGGCGCTGGCCCCGACCTCGATCAGGGACACCGGTCCCTCGATGAGCCCGAGGACCGGGACCAGCGTCGCGAGCCGGCCGACCTCGTTGGTCTGGGTGGCCCGCGCCATGACGGTGGCGCGCACGGCCGGCTCCTGCTCGATCAGCACGGCGCGCAGGGCGGCGTACGACGCCGGGGCGGCGGCACCGTGCCACCGGGCAGCCGCGAAGACCAGGTTGGGTTGGCGCTTGACGGGCGGCAGCGTGCCGAGCCAGGCCAGGAGCTCCTCGTCCTCCGCGACGCCGAGCGCCCACTCCTCGAAGCACGGCGAGTCACCGGCCGCGTAGGTCGCGAAGTCGCGGTACTCGGCCACCACGTCGTCGTAGAGCAGCACCCCGCCATCATGCTCGGCCGCCCGGCCCTCCGGTTGCCCAGTCCGGACGGGGGCGTTGACCTGAGTGACGTAGGTCACATACGGTTCCACCTAGTCCTATTTGTTTGGGTTCCATACAAACAAACTCCCCCCATCACCCGAAGGACGAGTCAATGAGGAAACCGCTCAGCCTGCTCACCACCGGCCTCGCCGCCGGCGCCCTGCTCCTGACCGGGGCCGGCTACGCCTCCGCCGGAGCCGATTCGGACGCGGCCGCCGCCACCAGCGCCGCCGCGACCGCCGATCCCTACAAGGTGCTGGTCGTCGGCAAGACGCTCGGCTTCCGCCACTCCCACATCGACGACACGACCAACGCGGTCATCAAGCTGGGCCAGGAGCACGGCTTCACCGTCGACGTCTGGGACCCGCCGATCGGTCGCTCCCCCGGCCAGCCCGCCCTGTCCATGGCGACGACGCCCTTCACCAGCACCGAGGCGCTGTCGCAGTACGCGACGATCATGTTCGCCTCGCCTGTCGACGGCACCAACAGCCAGAACCCGGCCAGCCCCCGCACCCTCGACGACGCCGAGCTCGCGGCGTTCAAGGGCTACATCCACCAGGGCGGCGGCTTCGTGGGACTCCACGCCGCCACGGACGAGATGCACGCCGTTCCGTGGTTCAGCGAGCTCACCGGCGGATCGGCCCGCTTCCGCAACCACCCGGCGCAGCAGCAGGCCACGATGGTCGTGGAGAGCCCGAACCACCCGTCGACGACCATGCTGCCGAAGGAGTGGTCGCGCTTCGACGAGTGGTACAACTTCACGTCCAACCCGCGCGAGGACGTGCACGTCCTGATCACCCTCGACGAGTCGACCTACAGCGGCGGCAGCATGGGTGCCGACCACCCGATCGCGTGGTGCCACAACTTCGAGGGCGGTCGCTCGTGGTACGAGGGCGCCGGCCACGTGGACTCCTCCTACACCGACCCGCTGTTCCTCGATCACCTGCTCGGCGGCATCGAGTGGACCGCGGGCGTCGTCGAGGGTGGCGGCAACTGCGTCACCTTCCCCGAGGTCGAGAAGATCACCGCCGACCTCGGTGAGGGCGGCAACCGCAACGCCAAGCTCAGCCGCGACGTGGCCGCCTACCTGGCCTCCGCGGAGGCGGCGGCCGAGGCCGGCGACCACGCCGGGGCCGCGCACATCCTGAAGCAGGCCAAGGGCAAGGCGCACGGCCTGCAGGACGACACCATCGTCGCCAAGCTCGCCGACCTGCAGGAGTGGCAGGGGGGCCTGGTCGGCTGGTGACCACCGCCCGACCACGCACCACCTGACGCACCACCTGACGCACGACTGGTCGACGACCGGTTACGCCCGACCCCGGGCGTGGCCGGTCGTCGTGCGTGCAGGGCGTCGGCTCAGCGGGAGGCGTCGAGCGACTCGGTGATGATGACGTCGACGATGCGGGCCACCCGCTCGGCACCCAGCTCGGGCGCCACGCCGGCCACCCGTTCGGCGATCTCCGCCTCGCGCACGGGGTCGCGCTCGGTCGACGGCTTCACCGCCTGCACTGCCCGGGTCAGCGCCGTACGACGCGCGAGCACGTCGCCGAGCACCAGGTCCGTCTCGTCGATCAGCCCGCGCAGGAAGGCCAGCGGATCGGCGCCGGGCCACGCCACGCGGACGTCCGGCGCACCCTCCTCGTTGGCCGAGCCGTCGGTGCGCTCGAGCTCGAGGCAGCCGTGCCGACCGTAGAACGCGCGGGCCGGCGCGTTGGACTCGAAGACCCACAGGCAGAAGCCGCCCGGGCGCGTCGACGCGACGAGCTCGAAGAGCGCCGTCCCGACGCCGTGGCCCTGGTGGTCGGGGTGGACGTAGAGGTCGTCGAGCCAGGTCGACGTCCAGCGCGCGTAACCGACCGGCTCGCCGCCGCGCTCGGCCACCCAGACGTCGTACGTCGACAGGTCCCAGCCCGCGACCCACGCCCGCGCCTCGTGGTCGGGGTGCACCGGCGGCGGGAAGGACTCGCCGGCCCCGCGACGGGCGGCGAGGTGGAGCTCGGCGACGGCCGGGAGGTCGTCGGTCGTGGCGGGACGGAGGGTGAGCTCAGTCTTCATCGCGGATGACGTCGAGCGCGTGCGCGAGGTCGGCGGGGTGCGTGGACTCGTAGGTGACGTAGTCACCGCTCTCGGGGTGCTCGAAGCCCAGGCGCATGGCGTGCAGCCACTGCCGCTCGAGACCGAGCCGCTTGGCCAAGGTGGGGTCGGCCCCGTAGGTCAGGTCGCCCACGCACGGGTGCTTGAGCGCGCTCATGTGCACGCGGATCTGGTGGGTGCGCCCGGTCTCGAGGTGGACCTCCAGCAGGCTGGCGAACCGGTGCGCCTCGAGCGTCTCGTAGTGGGTCACGCTGTGACGACCGTCGGCCATCACGGCGAACTTGTAGTCGTGGTGCGGGTGGCGGCCGATCGGTGCGTCGACAGTGCCCGCGAGCGGATCGGGGTGGCCCTGGACGAGCGCGTGGTAGGTCTTGTCGACCGTGCGGTGCCGGAAGGCGTTCTTGAGCACCGAGTAGGCGTGCTCGGACTTGCAGATGACCATCACGCCGCTGGTGCCGACGTCGAGACGCTGCACGATCCCCTGCCGCTCGCTCGCGCCGCTGGTGGAGATGCGGAAGCCCGCGCCGGCCAGGTGACCGACCACGGTGGGACCGGTCCAGCCCGGCGAGGGGTGCACGGCCACGCCGACCGGCTTGTCGATCACCACGATGGCGTCGTCGTCGTGGATGATCCGGATGCCCTCCACGATCTCGGGCTTCACCTCGAGCGGGTCACGCTCGGCCGGGATCGTCACGTCGAGCATCGCACCGGCGTCGACCCGGTCGCTCTTGCCGACGGCCGCCCCGTCGACGTGCACCAGGCCCTGGGCGATCAGGTCGGCGGCCTTGGTCCGGGACAGGCCGAACATCCGCGCCATCGCGGCGTCGACGCGCTCGCCGGCCAGGCCGTCGGGGACGAGGACCGTGCGCTGCTCGGCGTGGGTGGTCACGCCGCCTCGTGCCCGGAGCCGCGCTCGGAGTCGCGGGTGCCGTCGAGGGCGACCCCGCGGAACGTCTGGAGGATGATCAGGCCCGCAGCGATGTTGATGCAGACGTCGGCGATGTTGAAGACCGGCCAGTTGGGCAGCATCAGGAAGTCGACGACGTGGCCGTGGAACGCCTCCGGCTCGCGCACGATGCGGTCGGTGAGGTTGCCGGCCACGCCGCCCAGCAGCAGGCCGAGGGCCAACGCCCAGCCGATGCTGCGGATCCGGCGGCTCAGCCAGAGCACGACCACGACCGCGACCATCGCCAGGCAGGTGAAGACGATGGTGAACTCGGTGCCGGTGCTGAACGCCGCGCCCGGGTTGAACGTCAGGTGGAAGGTCAGCCAGTCACCGAGGACCGGGATGTCGCCGTCGGCCAGCTCGGACAGGGCCCACTGCTTGCTGGCGAGGTCGAGACCGTAGGCCAGAAGGGCGACGGCCGCGAACACGAGCCGCGCATCCACGCGGGGTCGGGACGGGACCGGATCGGCCTGGTCGCTGTGGTTCAGCGACGCTCCTCGCGCTGCTTGCATGACATGCACAGTGTGGCATGCGGCACCGCCATCAACCGATTCTTGCCCACGGGGTTGCCGCAGGAGTCACAGACGCCGTAGGAGCCGTCGTCGATGTGGGCCAGGGCCCGCTCGATCTGCGCCAACGTCTCCCGCTCGCGCGCCAGGACAGTCAGCTCGTGGTCGCGCTCGAAGCTGGTCGCCCCGACGTCGGCCTGGTCGTGCCCGGCCCCGTCGCCGGCGTCGCGCATGAGGCCCGCCAGCTCCTGCTCGGACTCACCCACGATCGCGGTGAGCCGGTCGCGGTGCTCCTTGAGCTCCTTCACGACCTCGTTGAGCTCGGTCCTGGTCCACGGGTCCTCGCCCTCGAGCACCACGAGGGTGGCCGGGGTGGCCTTGCGTACCTTCTTCGCCGGCGCGGCCTTCTTGGCAGGCGTCGGAGCGGCCTTCGTCACGGGTGCAGCCTTCTTCGTGGGGGTCGAGGTGGTCGATGCAGACTTGGTGGCCGGGGCCTTCTTCGCAGCAGCCTTGGTGGCGGGCGCCTTCTTCGCTGCGGCCTTGGTGGCCGGAGCCTTCTTCGCAGCGGCCTTCGTGGCCGCGGCCTTCTTGGCCGGGGTCGCCGCGGGAGCCGTCTTCTTGGCGGGTGCCTTCTTCGCGGGTGCCTTCTTCGCCGGCGCCTTCGTGGCAGCCGCCTTCGCGGCGGGAGCCTTCTTCGCCGGCGCCTTCGTGGCAGCCGCCTTCGCGGCGGGAGCCTTCTTCGCAGGGGCCTTCTTGGCAGCCGCCTTGGTGGCGGGCGCCTTCTTCGAAGGGGCCTTCTTGGCGGGCGCCTTCTTCGCGGACGTCGCCGCGGCAGCCGTCTTCGTCGCGGCCTTCTTGGCCGCGCTCTTCTTCGCCGTGCTCGTCGCTGATGCGCTCTTCTTCGCCGACGCCTTCGTGGCCGTGGCCCCGTCCGCGGCCCGCGTGCGACCGATCACCCGCTTGGCAGCGGCGGCCGCGGTGCCGGCCAAGGACTTGCGCGTGGTGCCAGCCATCTCCGAGGGCCTCCAGCATCCGTCAGGTGTGGCGGGAACCACACGGTGGCAGGGAGGCTAGCCGCTGCACCCTGACGAACCAACCTCGGCTCGCCGAAATGCGAGAACGACCACCCCGAGGGGCGGTCGTTCTCGTCACGCGTGGAGCAGGTGATCAGTTCTCGTCGTCACCCAGCACCGAGCGAAGGCGCTTCGGCGCGTTGCCGCTGTCGACGGGAGCCTGCGTCTCGCTGCCGGTGGCGAGAGCCTCCAGCTGCTGCGTGAAGTAGGTCTTCAGGCGGGAGCGGTACTCGCGCTCGAACTGGCGGAGGGTCTCGACGTCGCTGTTGAGCTTGTCGCGCTCCTTCTCCAGGTCGCCGAACATCTGCTGGCGGCGCTCGGCGGTCTCGGAGTCGAGCATCTGCGAACGCTGGCGGGCGTCGGCCTCCATGCGGTCGGCCTTGGTCTTGGACTCGGACTCGACACGCTCGGCCTTGGTGCGCGCGGCACCGACGATGCGGTCGGCCTCGTTCTTGGCGTCCTCGACGAGCTCGTCGGCGTTGCGCGTCGCGATCTCGAGGAGACGGGCGGCGGCGTTGGACGCCTCCGGCACGGTCGAGACGCGCATCGTCTGCATCGGCGCGGCGGCGACGGGGGCCGGCTCGGCCCGCTGGGGCTCCGGCTCCGGCTCGGGCTCGGGCTCCGGCTCAGGAGCGGCGGGGGCGAACGACGCAGGCGCGGGGGCGGACGTCGACGCACCACCGGACTGCGCGGCCGACAGCTTGGACCGCAGGTCCTCGTTCTCCTTGGTGAGCCGGGCGAGCTCGGCCTCGACCTCGTCGAGGAACTGGTCCACCTCGCCCATGTCGTAGCCCTCACGGAGGCGGACAGGCGTAAAGCGCTTGTTGCTCACGTCCTCAGGCGTCAGCGGCATGACCTCACCCAAACTTTCACGATCGAATATCACGGTGGCTCTGCTGTCAGGAGACAATAGCGCCCGGGATGCCACCGGGCACAGTGACCCGTGTGGCGGATGGTTCTAGAGGCCGAAGATGGTGGCGACCACGTTGAGCAGCAGCCATGCTCCCACCATCACCAGCAGGAAGCTCAGGTCGAGGGCGACCTGGCCGATCCGCAGTGGCGGCACGACGCGACGCAGCGCCACGATCGGCGGGTCGGTGGCCGAGTAGACGCCCTCCAGGGCGACGAGCAACGGACCTCTGGGCTCCCAGCGGCGCGCGAACACCTGGACCCAGTCGACGACGAAACGCACCCACAGCAGCGCGATGAAGAGCAGCAGGATGACGTAGAGGACCTGACCGAAGGCTTGCACGGGACGATTATGGGTCAGCTCTGGTTGAAGAACCCGTCCTCGGCCATCCGCTCCTTGTCCTCGGCCGAGATCGCCACGTTGGGCGGGGAGAGCAGGAAGACCTTGTTGGTCACCCGCTCGATGGAGCCCCGGGTGGCGAAGATCAGGCCAGCGGCGAAGTCGACCAGACGCTTGGCGTCGTTGTCGTCCATCTCGCTGAGGTTCATGATCACGGGCGTGCCGTCGCGGTAGTTCTCACCGACGAGTCGCGCCTCGTTGTAGTTGCGGGGGTGCAGGGTGGTGATGCGGCTCAACTCAGCCACGACTCCCGTCTGGACCGAGGCCGGACGACGGCGCTCGGCAAGGTCGGACACAGGGGCAGGGCGACGCTCACGCTGGACCGGACGCTGCTCGACAGCCTCCTGGGTCGAGGTCTCGGCGTCGCCGTCGTAGTCGTCGTAGTGGCCGGTGTCCTCGAGCAGGCCGAGGTACTCGCCGATCTTGCGCATCGCGCCGCTCATGAGACTGTTCCTCCGCTAGACCTGGCACCCGGGACCGAGTGCCTGTTGACTGTTCTGGACATTACTGGACCGTGGGCCTCTCACCGAGGACCGCGGAGCCGACACGCACGTGTGTCGCACCGTGCCGGACAGCCGCCTCGAGGTCGCCGCTCATCCCTGCGGACAGCGTGGTGGCCTCCGGGTGGTCGCGGACGAACGAGGCGCGGCCGTCCGCGAGCCGGGCGAAGGCGACGTCGGGCTCCTCCCCGAGCGGCGCGACGGCCATCAGGCCGCGCAGTCGGAGCATGCCGGCCTCCTCCACACGACCCGCCAGGTCGGCGAGGTCGTCGGGGTCCGCACCCGACCGGTTGCCGGCCCCCGGTGGATCGAGGCTGACCTGGAGCAGGACGTCGACCTCGTGGCCGCGGGAGTGGGCGCCCCGCGAGAGCGGGGCCACCAGCTTGGCGCGGTCGACCGACTCGACGACGTCGGCGTAGGCCGCAACGGCCGCGGCCTTGTTGGACTGCAGCCCGCCGATGAAGTGCCACCGCAGGCCGAGGTCGGCGCACTCGGCGGCCTTGACCTCCGCCTCCTGGTGGCGGTTCTCCCCCACGTCGGTGACACCGAGGTCGGCGAGCAGGCGGACGTCGGAGGCCGGGAAGAACTTGGTGACCACGACGAGGGACACGTCGTCCTCGGGCCGCCCCGCCTCGGCGCACGCCGCGGCGATGCGACGGCGTACGACGTCGAGGTTGGCGGCGAGCACGTCCGCGCGCGCAGTCATCGGTGGCTCCAGATGACGCCGGCGAACCTGGTCGCCGCATCGCCGTCGCGACGGTAGGACGGCCAGGAGGCGTCCTCGCGCGTGCAGGCGTCGACGGTGCGTACGTCGTCGATGCCGGCGGCGGCGAGCTGGGCGCGGACGCCCGCGCCCAGGTCGAGCCCCGGCGTGCCCCACGAGGTGGTGGAGCGCGCCTCGGGGACGACCGCCGCGACCTGCTCCTGCAGGTCGAGGGGCACCTCGTAGCAGGCGCCGCACACGTGGGGCCCGATCCAGGCGACCGTCGGGTCGCCGCCCCGCTCGCGGAGGGCCGCGACGGCTGCCGGGACGACTCCCCCGGCGAGCCCGGGCCGGCCGCTGTGCACGGCCGCGATCCACCCGGTGGCCGGGTCGGCCAGCAGGACGGGGACGCAGTCGGCGGCCCGGGCGAGGAGGGCGACGCCGGGCTGCGAGGCGACGAGGGCGTCGCACGACGGCGCACTCGCCGCGCCCTCGACCGGCCCGACGGACTCGACGGACTCGACGGACTCGACGGCGGCGCCGTGCACCTGGTGCATCAGCACCGGTGCCGCCCCGGTCTCCCGGGCGACCTGCGCCAGCGCGTCGGCGCGCACCGCATCGTCCGCGGCGTCGCCGAGGCTCAGGGAGACGTCGGTGAAGGCGACCTCGATCACGAGGTCGCCTTCGATCCGATCACGGTGGTGAAGCAGCGGCACGGTCCTGCGTCAGCTCACTTCAGGAAGTCGGGCACGTCGAGGTCGTCGTCCTCGAACTGCACCTGACGAGCCGGCCGCGAGGGGGCGGGCTGCTGGGTGGACTGCTGGGTGGACTGCTGGGACGGCGCCTGGGTCGACTGCTGCGGCTGCTGGGACGGCGCGAACGTCGTCGTGGCCGGACGGTCGGACGTCGAGTCGTTGCGCGACTGCGCAGGTGCCCTGGTCGCGATCTGCTGGGCCGCGGCGCGGGTCTCGTCCTGGCTCTGGGCCGGCTGGCCCTGGCGCAGCACGTTGCCGTCGGAGCGACGCTTGGGCATGCCGCCGTCGAAGCCGGCGGCGATCACCGTCACCCGCACCTCGTCGCCCAGCGCGTCGTCGATGGTCGCGCCGAAGATGATGTTGGCCTCGGCGTGGGCGGCCTGGGACACGAGCGCTGCAGCCTCGTTGATCTCGAAGAGACCGAGGTCGGAGCCACCGGCGATCGAGAGCAGCACGCCGTGCGCGCCCTCGATGCTCGCCTCGAGCAGCGGGCTCGAGACCGCCATCTCCGCGGCGGCGACCGCACGGTCCTCGCCGCGGGCCGAGCCGATGCCCATGAGGGCCGAGCCGGCGTTGGCCATGACCGACTTCACGTCGGCGAAGTCGAGGTTGATCAGGCCCGGGGTCGTGATCAGGTCGGTGATGCCCGAGACGCCCTGGAGCAGCACCTGGTCGGCCTGCTTGAAGGCGTCGAGGATCGACACGCTGCGGTCGGTGATCGACAGCAGCCGGTCGTTGGGGATCACGATGAGGGTGTCGACCTCCTCGCGGAGCTGGCTGATGCCCTCCTCGGCGGAGTTGGCGCGACGGCGGCCCTCGAAGGCGAACGGTCGCGTCACGACGCCGATGGTCAGGGCGCCCAGCGAGCGGGCGATGCGGGCCACGACGGGCGCGCCACCGGTGCCGGTGCCGCCTCCCTCGCCGGCGGTCACGAAGACCATGTCGGCGCCCTTGATGACCTCCTCGATCTCGTCCGCGTGATCCTCGGCGGCCTTCGCCCCGACATCGGGGTTGGCGCCGGCACCGAGGCCGCGGGTGAGCTCGCGACCGATGTCGAGCTTGACGTCGGCGTCGCTCATGAGGAGTGCCTGGGCGTCGGTGTTGATCGCGATGAACTCGACGCCCTTGAGGCCGACCTCGATCATCCGGTTGACGGCGTTGACGCCGCCACCACCGATGCCCACGACCTTGATGATCGCCAGGTAGTTCTGCGCTGCTGCCACGGCTCCGGGGCCTTCCTTGTGTGGGTCTGTGAAGTCTGGGGATGGACGGTGGTCGACACCCTCTGCGGCCCGCCGGAACCCTAACCGTGAGCCTGAGGGTTATAGTTATGTCAACCCCGCCTTTCGCCAGACACTAGGCACCGACGGCCGCGATTCCCGGACGGACACGCCCACGTGTCGCGTGTCGGCAAAGAATTTCTGCTGGTGCGACCCCCGGACGTCCCCGGGGTCCACGTCAGGGCGTGGTGCGGTAGGTCGGGTTCCCCGGGACGCTGACGTCGTAGTACGGCGCCTTCTGGGCGGCGAGCAGCTTGTCGACCACCTGCGCCTTGAGCTCCGACTCCTCCGCACTCCCCCACAGCACCTCGCGCTGGTCGCGCATGACGAGAGTGATCTGGTCGACGGTGGCGACCTCGACGTGGTCCACGCGGATGACCAGGTCGTCGGGCAGCGCCGACACGACGGTGGCGGCCTCGCGCAGCGCGTCGGTCCCGGCGTTGGCCCCCGGGCGGACGCGCGGCATCCCCTTGGGGACGGCCTTGTAGTCGCGGAACACCACGCCGTCGGCATCGAGGCCACGGAGCCTGCCGGCCAGCTCGACCGCGGCGACGGCGGTGCGCTCGACGACCGCGATGCGTACGACGTCGGGCCAGGTGCGGGTGACGTCGACGGACTCCACCTCGGCGAGGGATCCGACGCGGGCGTCCGCGCGGCCGAGGTCCACGAGGGCGAGCTGGTCGCCCACCGGCACGTCGGCCACCTCACGGACCCGGGCGTCGCTCAGGAGGCTGTTGCCGACCACCTCGACGCGCTTGACCTGCAGGGTGGTGGAGAAGAACACCAGGTAGATCGACGTGCCCAGCAGCGCGACGACCAGCAGGAGGGCCAGGACGTAGCGCAGCGACAGCCAGCGCCGTGCCCACTGCCGACGGGCGAAGCGGCGACGGGTACGGCGGGTCGCCGCGGCCTCCTTGCCCGGCTTGACGTCCGCGCCCGACGGGCCCTGCTCGCCGTCACGGCCGATGCTGGTGCTCGTGACGCCGGCCGCCCCGCGGCCGCCCTGCTCCGGGGCCTCGCGGTCCACTCAGTCACCCCCGAGGAGGTCGAGCACCCGCGGCCCGACGCCGGTGATGTCGCCGGCCCCGAGCGTGATCACGAGGTCGCCGGGACGGGCGCGCTCGGCCAGCGCCTGCGCGGCGGCGCCCAGCCCGTCGACGTAGGTCACGTGCTGGACCGGGAGCGGGACTGCGTCGGCGACGAGCAGGCCCGTCACCTCGGGGTCCGGGTCCTCGCGGGCGACGTAGACGTCGAGCACGACGACCTCGTCGGCGGCACCGAGCTCGCGGCCCATCGCCTCGCCGAAGATGCGGGTGCGCGACACGAGGTGCGGCTGGAAGGCGGCGACGACGCGCCCGTCGCCGGCGAGCGCGCGGGCGGCCTCGAGGTCGCCCCGGATCTCGACGGGGTGGTGGGCGTAGGAGTCGTAGACGCGCACGCCGTCGACCTCGCCCTTGAGCTCCATCCGGCGCCCCGTGCCGATGAAGCCGCCGAGGCCCTCGGCGAGCGCGTCGTAGGGCAGGCCGAGGCGCAGCCCCATCGCGAGCGCGGCGACCGCGTCGAGGACGTAGTGGCGACCGGGGATGCGCAGGCGCAGCTCACCGAGGTCGTCGCCGCCGCGGGTCACCCGGCACGACGAGGTGGAGCCGTCGAGCGTGAGGTCGTGGATGCGCACGTCGGCTCCCGCCGACTCCCCCACCGTCACGACGTCGAGGCCCCGATCGCGCGCCAGCCCGGCGAGTCGTGCGGCGCCGGGGTCGTCGACGACGCAGACGACGAAGCCGTCGCGGTCGATCGTGTCGACGAAGTCCTCGAAGGCCTGGTGGTAGGCCTCCTCGGTGCCCCAGTTGTCGAGGTGGTCGGCCTCGACGTTGGTGACGATCGCCGCGTGGGGCCGGTAGTGCAGGAAGGCGCCGTCGCTCTCGTCGGCCTCGGCGACGAACAGGTCGTCGGCACCGGCGTCGGCGTTGCGACCGGTGGCGGCCAGCACGCCCCCGACGGCGTACGACGGATCGACGCCCGCCGCGAGCAGCGCCGACGTGAGCAGCCCCGTGGTCGTCGTCTTCCCGTGGGTGCCGGCCACGGCGAGGACGCGGGAGCCGGTCATGACCGCCGCGAGCCCGGCGGAGCGGGGCAGGATCCGCAGGCCCCGCCGTCGCGCCTCGAGGACCTCGGGGTTGTCCTCGCGCGCCGCGGTCGTCACGACGAGCGTGTCGGCGTCACCGAGGTGGGCGGCGTCGTAGCCGAGGTGGCAGGTCACCCCGAGCTCGCGCAGCGCCGGGAGGAAGGGGGTGTCGTGGTCGTCGCTGCCGGTGACCGTGAGACCGCGCTGGGCCATGATCCGGGCGATCGCGGAGATGCCGGCGCCGCCGATGCCGACGCAGTGGACGCGTCCGAGCTCGGCGGCGGGCAGCACCTCGTCAGGCACCGGGATCCTCATGCGCGCGAGCCCCCTGCATCGAGCACCATGCGGGCGAGCTTCTCGTCGGCGTCGAGCGGGATCACTCCGGTGGCCGCGGCGCCCATGGTCGCGAGCCGTTCGGCGTCGTTGAGCAGCCCGGGGACGCTGGCCGAGACCCACTCGGGGGTCAGCGCGGCGTCGGAGACCAGCAGGCCGCCGCCGGCGTCGACGACCGGGCGCGCGTTGAGCGCCTGCTCGCCGTTGCCGATCGGCAGCGGGACGTAGATCGCCGGCAGGCCCACGCCCGAGACCTCGGTGACGGTGTTGCTGCCCGAGCGGCACAGCACCGCGTCGGCAGCGGCGTAGGCGAGGTCCATCCGGTCGACGTAGTTGAGCACGACGTAGGGCACGTCCCCCGGCGCGACGGTGAGCTCGTGCTTGGGGCCGACCACGTGCAGCACCTGCACGCCGGCCGCGGCCAGGGCGGGCGCTGCCGCGGACACGGCCGCGTTGATGCGGGCGGCTCCCTGCGAGCCGCCGGTGACCAGGAGCGTCGGCAGGTCGTCGCGGAGGCCGAACGTGGTCAGGGCCTCGGCGCGCAGCGCGCCGCGGTCCATGGTCGAGATCAGCCGGCGGATCGGCAGGCCCGTGCACACCGCGCCGCGCAGGTCGGTGGCGGGGAAGCTCGTGGCGACGTGGGTCGTCATGCGGGCGCCCAGCTTGTTGGCGATGCCGGGGATCGCGTTGCCCTCGTGGACCACGATCGGAACACCGCGCTTGCGGGCGGCGAGGTAGGCGGGGACGGAGACGTAGCCGCCGAAGCCGACGACGACGTCGGGACGCACCCGGTCCACCACCTCGAGCGCGGCCGCGCGCGCGGCGCGCAACCGGGTCGGCGTACGCAGCAGGTCCGGACCGGGACGACGCRGGAGCGGGACGCGCGGCACGATCTCGAGCGGCAGCCCGGCCTCGGGGACCAGGCGGGACTCGAGCCCCTCGCGGGTGCCGAGGCAGGTGACCTCGGTCGCCGGGTCGAGCCGGCGCAGGGCGTCGGCGGTAGCGAGCAGGGGCGAGGTGTGGCCGGCGGAGCCGCCGCCGGCGAGAAGTACGCGCATCGAGGGCAAATCTAGCGAGCGGGACCCGCGGAGAGTCCGGCGGAGCGGTTGCGGCGGCGAGCGGCGAGCGCGGCAGCGGCCTCCGGCTCGCGGCGCGCGAAGCCGATCACGAGCCCGAGCGCCACGAGCGAGGGCAGCAGGGCCGACCCGCCGTAGGACACGATCGGGAGCGGGATGCCGATGACTGGCAGGACGGCGAGCACCATGCCGACGTTGATCATCATCTGGCCGAGCAGCCAGACCACGATGCCGAACGTCGCGTAGCGGACGAACGGGTCCTCGGTGCTGAGCGCGACCCGGATCGCGGCGTAGGCGATCGTGAAGAACAGGCCGACCACGAGCAGCGTGCCGATCAGGCCGAGCTCCTCGCCGAGCACGGCGAAGATGTAGTCGGTGTGGGCCTCCGGGAGGTCGCCCCACTTCTGGGTCGAGGCCCCGATGCCCTGGCCGAACCAGCCGCCGCTCGAGAGCGCGTAGAGGCCGTGGGCGGGCTGCCAGCCCGTGTCGGTGTAGTCCTTGAACGGGTCGGTGAAGTGGGTGATGCGCTGGAGCCGCTCGGGGTCCATCGCGGCCAGGGCGGCGGCCGCGGCCCCGAGCACGGAGATGCTGAGGGCGAAGAGACGCATCGGCGCACCGACGACCCAGAGCATCCCCAGCATGATCACGCCGAGCACCATCGCGGTGCCGAGGTCACGGCCGACGAGCACGAGAGCGATGACCGCGAGCAGGCCCGGCACGACGGGCACCAGCAGGTGGTGCAGCTCTCCGAGGCGGCGCTCCTTGTGGGCGTAGATGTTGGCCGCCCAGAGCACGATGGCGAGCTTGGCGACCTCGGCAGGCTGCATGGTGAACGGACCGACGGCGAGCCAGTTCTTGTTGCCGTTGATCAGCACGCCGAAGCGGGCCACGAGCGCGAGCAGGACCAGCGCGAAGACGAAGCCGGGATAGGCCAGCCGACGCACGTGCTTGATCGGCATCCGGGACGCCACCCACGCGGCCGGCAGGCCGATCGCCACCCAGAGCAGCTGCCGCTTCACGACCGCGTAGGAGTCGTCGTAGGTGAGGTAGGACCGGACGCTGGACGCGCTGAGCACCATGATCAGGCCGATGGTGAGCAGCAGCGCGGACGCGCCGAGGAGCAGGTAGTAGGACGCGAGCGGCTTGTCGGCCGCCTCGCGCAGCCCGCGCCACGCGCCGGAGACGGTGTCGCGCACCGCGTGCCACGCCGCGACGACGCCGGAGCCCAGGGGCGCGCGGCCGCCGGAGGAGTCGCCCGGGACGTCCTCGGGGTTCGCGGTGGTCACTGCTCGCGCTCCCCTCTGGTGGCGGCTGGTGGCTAGTCGGTGCGGTCGATCCTGCGGTGCACGGCGGCCGCGAACGCGTCCCCGCGGGCGCCGTAGTTGGCGAACATGTCCATGGAGGCGCACCCCGGCGCGAGCAACACCGTGTCACCGGACCTGGCGAGCCCGGCAGCCGCGTCGACCACGCGCTCCATCGGATCCCCAGTCTCGTCCGCGCCCACATCGATGACCGGCACATCGGGCGCGTGTCGCGAAAGTGCGTCGGCCACCACCTGGCGGTCCCGGCCGAGCAGGACGACACCACGCAGCCGGCCGCCCACCGCGGCCACCAGGTCGTCGAACCGGGCGCCCTTGGCGAGGCCGCCTGCGATCCACACGACGTCCTCGTAGGCGGAGAGGGACGACTGGGCGGCGTGCGGGTTGGTGGCCTTGGAGTCGTCGATCCAGGTCACGCCGTCGGCCTCCGCGACGTGGGCGATCCGGTGGCCGTCGGGGCGGAACGCGCGCAGCCCGTCGCGCACCGCCTGCTGACTGACGCCGTGGGCTCGCGCGAGCGCGGCGGCGGCCAGGGCGTTGGCGACGAAGTGCGGGGCGGGCGAGGCGAGGTCACCCAGCGTGCAGAGCTCGGCGGCGCTGGTCGCGCGCTCCTCGATGAACGCCCGGTCGACGAGGAGGTCCTCCACGACACCGAGGTTGCCGGCGGACGGCATGCCGAGGGTGAAGCCCACGGCACGCGCGCCCTCGCCGACGTCGGCCTCGCGGACCATGTCCTCGGTGGCAGCGTCGGCGAGGTTGTAGACGCAGGCACGCTGCACACCGGCGTAGACGCGTGCCTTGTCGGCGGCGTAGACCTCCATGCCCGTCCGGGCGCCCGGGTCGGTGCCCACGCCCGGCTCGTCGTCGTACCAGTCGAGGTGGTCCTCGGCGATGTTGAGCACGACGGCCGACTCCGCGGCCATCGAGCGGGTGTAGTGGAGCTGGAAGCTGGAGAGCTCGACGGCGAGGACGTCGTAGGGCTCGGGGTCCATCACGGCCTCGACGATCGGCAGGCCCACGTTGCCCACCGCGACGGCACGGAGCCCGGCGGCGGTGAGGATGGACTGGAGCATCTGCACCGTCGTGGTCTTGCCGTTGGTGCCGGTGACGGCCAGCCACGGGGCGGGAGCGTCGGGGTCGCGCAGGCGCCACGCCAGCTCGACCTCGCCCCACACGGGGATCCCGCGCTCGGTGGCCTGGGCGAGCAGGGGCGCGGTCGGCTTCCAGCCCGGTGAGGTGACCACCAGGTCGACGTCGTCGGGCAGCACGGCGGTCGCACCCGGCTCGAGCCGGACGGTCGCGCCGAGCGTCTCCAGCAGCTCGGCCTTCTCGGCCTTCTCGTCGCTGGTGGACTCGTCAAGCGCCGTCACCTGCGCGCCGAGGAAGAGGAGGTTGTCGGCGGCGGCGAAGCCGGAGACGCCGAACCCGGCGACCACGACGCGTACGCCGGACCAGTCGCTGGCGCGGCCGAGGTCGTCGACGTCCACCCCGCCGGGAGCCTGCTCACCCAACGCCGGCGACCCACTCGGCGTAGAAGATGCCGAGACCGGTGGCCACGGCGAGCCCGGTGACGATCCAGAAGCGGATGACGATGGTCACCTGCTCCCAGCCGAGCATCTCGAAGTGGTGGTGCAGGGGCGTCATCCGGAAGACCCGGTGGCCGGCCTGGACCTTGAAGATGCTCCGGAACAGCCCGCTCGCCCGGCTGACCTTGAAGACCGACACCTGGATCATCACCGACAGCGTGATGACGACGAACAGCCCGCCGATGACCAGCAGCAGCAGCTCGGTGCGGGTCATGATCGCGAAGCCGGCCATCGCGCCGCCCAGCGACAGCGAGCCGGTGTCGCCCAGGATGATCTGCGCCGGCGAGGCGTTCCACCAGAGGAACCCGAAGCAGGCGCCGGTGAGGGCGGCGGCGACGACGGCGAGGTCCAGCGGGTCACGCACCTCGTAGCACTTCGCGCCCGCCTCGAGGGCGCAGGACTGGCTGTTCTGCCAGATGTTGACCAGCGTGTAGGCCGCGAAGATGAGGATGCACGATCCGGTCGCGAGGCCGTCGAGACCGTCGGCCAGGTTCACCGCGTTGCTGAAGCCGGTGACGATGAACCAGATGAGGAACAGGGCCAGCACGGCCGGGAGCGCGAACCGCTCGTAGTCGCGGATGAAGGAGATGTGGTCCGACGCAGGACGCCAGCCGCGCTCGTCCTCGAGCACCGGCGAGAGGGCGAGCACTCCGAACACGAGTGCGACGACCGTCTGGCCGATCATCTTCGCGCGGCTGCGCAGGCCGGTGCTGTGCTGTCGGCTGACCTTGAGGAAGTCGTCGAGGAAGCCGACGACGCCGAGCCCCACCAGCAGGAAGATCAGCAGCAGCGCCGAGGCGGTGGGCGCCTGACCGGTGATCAGCTTGGCCGCGAAGTAGCCGACGACGGTGGCCAGCACGACGACCGCGCCGCCCATGGTCGGCGTACCTCGCTTGACGTGGTGGGTGGTCGGGCCGTCGTCGCGGATCGGCTGCCCGAATCCCTGCCGCGTGAAGAACCGGATCGCGTAGCGCGTGCCGAGCAGGGAGATCAGCAGGGAGAGTCCTCCTCCGAACAGGATGGCTCTCATGTGGTGGTTCCTTCCTTGCCGCTCCCGGTCAGGAGGTCGTCGGCGATCAGTTCCAGCGCCGCCCCCCGCGATGCCTTCACCAGGACGACATCAGCAGCCGAGACATTGTGCCGCAGCCAGTCGACCGCTTCGTCACGCCCCGCCGTGGTGATGGTCACTCCCCCGCCTCCGACGGCGTCGAAACCCCGTGAGATCCCCGCTGCGTCGTCGCCCACGGAGAGCAGCACGTCGACCCCGGCCCGGGCTGCGTAGTCCCCCACCTCCCGGTGGGCCGCGGCGGCTCCGTCGCCGAGCTCGAGCATCTGGCCCAGCACGGCGACCGTACGCCGACCGGTGCGGTCGCCGATCCCGGCAAGGGTCTCGAGCGCCGCCCGCATCGACTCGGGGTTGGCGTTGTAGGCGTCGTTGATGACGACGAGCCCGTCGGGCCGCTCGGCCAGCTCCATCCGCCAGCGGCTGGCCGGGACGGCGTCGGCGAGCGAGTCGGCGACGGTGTCGAGGTCGAGGCCCGCAGCGAGGGCCATCGAGGCGGCCGCGGCGGCGTTGCGCCACTGGTAGGCGCCGACCTGGGCGAGGTGGACGGTGGCGCCGGAGCCGCGGTGGGCCAGCTCGAACGACTGTCGGCCGAGCTCATCGGTCGTGACCTCGCTGACGGCGACGTCTGGGGCCGCGCCGTCCGTGGGGCCGCCGAACGTGACGACCTGCGCCGCGGTGCGCCCGGCCATCGCGGCCACGAGGTCGTCGTCAGCGTTGAGCACGGCGGTGCCGTCGGCGGGCAGCGCCTCGACGATCTCGCCCTTGGCCTGCGCGATCGCCTCGCGGCTTCCGAACTCCCCGATGTGGGCGGTCCCGACGTTGAGCACGGCGGCCACATGGGGCGGCGCGATGGCGCACAGCTCGGCGACGTGTCCGACGCCGCGGGCCCCCATCTCGACGACGAGGTAGCGGGTGTCGGGGGTCGCCCGGAGCACGGTCAGAGGCACGCCCAGCTCGTTGTTGAAGTTGCCGCGGGTCGCGACGGTGGGCCCGGCCTCGGACAGCAGGTGGGCGAGGTAGTCCTTGGTGCCGGTCTTGCCCTGGGAGCCGGTCATCGCGAGGACGACGACCTCGGGCAGCTGGTCCACGACGTGGCGCGCCAGCAGCCCGAGCGCCGCGGTCACGTCGTCCACCACGACGGTGGGCAGCTCGGTGGGCCGGCTGCCGAGCACCGCCACGGCACCGGCGTCACCGGCGGCCTCGGCCAGGTCGTGGCCGTCGACCCGCTCGCCGGCCACGGCCACGAAGAGACCGCCGTCCTCCGGGGTGCGGGTGTCGACGAACGCGCCGCCGACGACGACCGCCTCGCCGTGGGCGGTGCCGCCGACCACGTCGGCGATCTGGTCCAGGGTCATCTCGATCATGCGTCGCTCCCGGGCACGTCGGCGCCGTCGCGGCCGGCCGCGAGCGCCCGGACCTCCTCGGCAGCGACCACGCGGTCGTCGAACGGGTGCACCACGTCGCCGACCTCCTGGCCGGTCTCGTGGCCCTTGCCGGCGATCAGCAGCACGTCGCCGGGACGCGCACGGCGTACGGCCTCACGGATCGCGAGCCGACGGTCGCCCACCTCGACCACCTCGGCGTGGCCGCGGGCGCCGGCCAGGACGGCGGCGCGGATCGACGCGGGGTCCTCCGTGCGGGGGTTGTCGTCGGTGACCACCACCACGTCGGCGAGCCGCGCGGCGATCTCCCCCATCACCGGACGCTTCACGGTGTCGCGGTCACCGCCGGCGCCCACCACGACGACGACCTGGCCGTCGGTCAGCGGTCGCAGGGTGGCGAGGACCGCCTCGAGGGCGTCGGGCTTGTGGGCGTAGTCGACGACCACGGTGAAGTCCTGGCCGGCGGAGACCTGCTCGAGCCGCCCCGGTACCCCGCCGACGCGGGCGATGCCGTCGGCCACCTGTCGCGGGTCGAGCCCGGCGAGCGCCGCCGAGGCGATGGCGGCCAGCGCGTTGGAGACGTTGAACTCGCCCGGCACGTGGATCTCCGTGCGGAGCTCGACGTCGGGGCCGAGGACCGTGAAGCTCGCGCCCCCGGCCGTGAGGTCGACGTCGACCGCCCGCCAGTCGGCGTCGGCACCGCGGGAGGAGTACGTCGACATCGGGATGCCGGCGACGTCGAGGAGGCGACGGCCGAACTCGTCGTCGACGTTGGTCAGCCCGACCCGGGCCCGCTCGGGGGTGAAGAGACCGGCCTTGGCGGCGAAGTAGTCGTCGAGGTCGGCGTGGAAGTCGAGGTGGTCGCGACCGAGGTTGAGGAAGGTCGCGACGTCGAAGACGACGCCGTCGACCCGACCGAGCACGAGAGCGTGGCTGGAGACCTCCATGGCGCAGGTGTCGACGCCGCGCTCGCGCATGACCGCGAAGAGGCCGTGCAGGTCCGGCGCCTCCGGCGTCGTGAGCTGGGTCTTGACGTCCTCCCCCGCGATCCGGGTGCCGACGGTGCCGATGGCCGCCGAGGTCACGCCGGCCTCGGTGAGCCCCTGCTCGAGCACGCGGGTGGTGGTGGTCTTGCCCTGGGTGCCGGTCACTCCGATGACGCGCAGGCCGGCCGCGGGGTCGCCGTAGATCCGCGCGGCAAGGCGCCCGAGCACGCGGCGCGGCTCGGTCACCACGAGGGCCGGCGTGCCCGGCGGGAGCCGGTCCAGGCCCGCGGAGTCGGTCAGCACCACGACGGCGCCGGCCGCGACGGCCTGCGCGGCGAAGTCCGCGCCGTGGGCGCGCGCGCCCGGGAGCGCGGCGTACAGGTCGCCGGGTCGCACCCGTGCGGTGCTCAGCGAGATGCCGGAGACGGCGACGGCCAGGTCACCGTGCACGGCGACGTCCGTCGTGGCCGAGAGCCAGTCGGCGAGCTCGGTCGCAGGGGTCGACGGGGACTGCTGCGGACGCGTCGCACTCTCGGGCTCGTGCACCGGCCGAGGGTATCGAGTCACCACTCGACGGGCAGGCGCGACGGCGTGCCGTTGGTCGGCTCGACGCCGTAGCGGCCCAGGACGTAGCCCATGATCCGGGAGAACACCGGGCCCGCGATCGAGCCGCCGCCCCCGTCGACCTTGGGGGCGTGGACCACGACGTAGACCGTGAAGCGGGCGTCGTCGGCCGGCGCGAAGCCGGCGAAGGACACCGAGGTGCTGCCGTCGTAGCCGGTGCCGTCGCTGGCGACCCGCTGGGCGGTGCCGGTCTTGCCGGCCACGAGGTAGCCGGGCACCTGCGCCGCGGGCGCGACACCGTCCTCGGGGTCGACGACCTTCTCCATCATGCGGGCGGTCGCGCGCGCGGCCTGCTTGCTGACGACCCGGGTGCGGGTGGCCACGTCGGTGCCGACGGTGACTCCGTCGTCGGTGACCGCGGAGCCGGCGATCAGGCTCGGCGAGACCCGCACGCCGCCGTTGGCGACCGTGTTGACGGCCGCAGCCATCTGGGCGACGTTGACCGAGAGTGACTGGCCGAAGGCGACGCGGTCCTTGGTCTGCGAGGTCATCGCCTCGCCCGGCGTGAGGATGCCGGGGGTCTCGCCGCGCACACCGACGTTGGTCCGCTGGCCGAGACCGAACTTCTGCAGGTAGGCCACCAGCTCGACCGGGGAGAACGCGTCAGCGGCGAGCACGGTGCCGATGTTGGAGGACTTCGCGATGATCCCCGCGAGCGTGAGCCGGATGTTGCCGTGGTCGAACCAGTCACCGATCACCCGGTCCTGCCGGGCGAGGCTGGGCGGCACCTTGAAGCGCTGGCGCGGGAACGCCTTGCCGGCGTCGATGAGCGAGGAAGCAGTGAGCACCTTCTCCACCGAGCCGGGCTCGTAGGTGTCGCTCAGGGCGCGGGACCCGAGGTCGTCCTCGTCGGCCTCGGTCGGCGCGTTGGCGTCGAAGGTCGGCACGTCGGCGAGCGCGAGGATCTCTCCGGTGCGGGTGTCCATGACGACCGCGGCACCGCTCTCCGCGCGGTACTGGCGCACCGACTGCGCGAGCACCTTCTGGGTGAACCACTGGAGGTCGCGGTCGATGGTGGTGCGCAGCGGCGCACCGTTGTGCGCGGCCTTGAGCGTGCTCTCGCGCAGCGGGATCCGCACGCCCTTGCCGGAGTTGGACTGCCACGTCGCCTCGCCGTCGACGCCGGCCAGCTGCTTGTCGAAGGTGCGCTCGAAGCCGCCGAGGGGCTCGTCGGTGCCCATGTAGCCGAGCAGGTTGGCGGCCACGTCGCCGGAGGGGTAGGAGCGGATCGGGTCGTCCTGGAGGCTGATGCCGGTGAACCCGGCGTCGTCGAGCTCGGCGAGCGTGTCGCCGGCGAGGGTGCTCGGCACCCGTCGGGCGACGTACTCGTAGCGGCTGCCCTCCTTGCGCCCGCGCAGGGCCGTGAGGGTCCGGAAGTAGTCGACGGAGAGCCGGTCCGAGAGCAGGCGCGCGAGCTCGGGTGCCCGGTCGGCGGTGAGGTCGGGGTCGGCGATGACCATCTTTCCCTTGACCGAGTCGGCCAGGGGTACGCCGTTGCGGTCGAGGATGTCGCCGCGCTCCGCCACCAGCGGCAGCCGCACCGCACCCTCGGCGGCCGCGCGGACGGCGTACGAGCGCGGGTCGACGCCCTGGAGCTGGACGAGCCTCGCACCGAAGAAGGAGAGGACGATCGCGATGAGGACGAACCCGATGCGCAGTCGCAGCATCGGCGCGCCGCGCGAGGCGCCGCGCCTGGTGCGGGTGCTCGGCACTGGTCTCCTCATTTCCCGTCGGCTCCCTGCCGGATCCGACCTGCTCGACAATCTAGGTGTGCGGTGCCGTCGAACGGCGTGACCGCGCCGTCAGCGGTTGCGGTTCTTGCGGGGCTTGGCGTTCGCCACCCCGGGGTCCGTCGTGGCCTGCTCCTCGACAGTGGGAGCGGCGGGCACCTCGACGTACGTCGGCTCGGGCGCGAGGATCGCCGGCTTGATCGGCGCCGGCGGCTGCAGCTGGATGGCGTTCTCCCGGGTGGCCGGCGTCCGGACGCCGGTGGTCTTGCCGGTCTCGAGGTCGAGGAACACCGGCGCCGACGGGATGACCATGCCCATCGTCTGCGCCTCGGTCGCGACGCGCTGCGGGTTGCGGAGCTCGTCGAGCTCCATCCGCAGCGTCTGCTCGCGCGCGGCGAGGGTGTCGGCCTCCGACTCGAGGGCGGACGCCGTGAACGACGCCTGCTGCATGGAGGTGTTGAAGAGGAGCAGTCCCACGATGCCGCCGACCAGGACCAGGCTCACCAGCGTCATGAACGGCACCCGCGGCGCGCGGGACCGCACGCGCGGCACCACGGTGAGACGGGCCTTGTCGACCGCCTCCTGGGCGATCCGCGTGACGCGGGTCCTGGGCTGCAGGGCGGGACTGCTCATCGGGCGACTCCTGGGGAAGAGGGAGAGGACGGGAGGACGCGCTCGACGGCGCGCAGGCGGACGGATGCTGCTCGGGGGTTCTCGGCGATCTCGTGCTCGTCGGCCTGCTCGGCGCCGCGGGTGACGAGCCGCAGGGCAGGCTCGGCACCCTCGGGGACGAACGGCAGGTCCGGCGGCACGTCGAGCCGGGTGGCGTCGGCGAAGGCCCGCTTGACCAGGCGGTCCTCGAGCGAGTGGTAGGCCTCGACGACCACGCGACCACCGACGCCGATGACCTCGATGGAGGCGGGGATCGCGCGGCGCAGGACGGCGAGCTCGTCGTTGACGGCCATCCGCAGCGCCTGGAAGGTGCGCTTGGCGGGGTGGCCACCGGTACGCCGCGCCGGGGCGGGGATCGATGCGTAGAGCAGCTCGACGAGGTCGGCGCTGGTGGTGAACGGCGTCGTCTCGCGTCGGCGGACCACCTCGCGGGCGATCCTGCTGGCGAACTTCTCCTCGCCGTACTCCCGCAGGATGCGGGTCAGCTCCTGGGCCGTGGCGGTGTTGAGCAGCTCGGCCGCGGTCCGTCCGGTCGTCGGGTCCATCCGCATGTCGAGCGGTGCGTCCTCGGAGTAGGCGAAGCCGCGCTCGCGGACGTCGAGCTGCATGGAGGAGACGCCGAGGTCGAAGAAGACGGCGTCGACGTGGTCGAGGCCGAGCGAGCCGACCACCTCGGGAAGCTCGTCGTACACCGCGTGCACGGCGGTGAAGCGGTCACCGTGCGCCGCGAGCCGCTCGCTCGACATCTGCAGGGCGGCCGGGTCGCGGTCGATGCCGATGACCCGGGCGTTCGGGAGGCGCTCGAGGACGGCCTCGCTGTGGCCACCGAGGCCGAGCGTGCAGTCGACGTAGACCGAGCCGGGGGCCTCGAGCGCAGGCGCCAGCAGGGCGACGACCCGGTCGAGGAGCACCGGGGCGTGGCGGGGAGTCGTCATCTGCTCAGCCCTGGGAGCCCAGGTGGGTCAGCAGGAGCAGGGCCAGCGCCAGGCCGCAGGCCGTGGCGGCCGAGAACGCGATCAGGGCGGCCGCCTCGCGCGCCTGGTCGCGCACCCGCAGCGGCGGTGCCGCTGCCGTGCGTCCCACGGGCTGGGTGGTGCTCATGGTCTCGACCCCACTGGTGTGCTGCGGATGTGCTGGCTGGTGCTGCTGGTTGGCGGTGCGGCTGACACTCCCCGTCGTGTGGCACGGGGCGAGCCGCCGCACCAGGTCCCTGCCCGCTCCTCTTCCCCTCTCGGGGTGGGTGCCCTCTGGTGCCGGGGAAGTGCCCCAGATGGCCACGCGAGGAGCGGGCTCGAGACCTGGTGATACGGGTCGCGATGTCAGCTGTGGAGTTGTCGGGCGGTGCTGGCTCAGATGCCGGGGAAGACCTCGTCGCTGAGCTCGGAGAACTTCTGCTCCTGCTCCTCGGAGTAGGTCGCCCACGAGGTCGGGTCCCAGATCTCGATCCGGTTCATCGACCCGATGACGACGCACTCCTTGCGGAGCGAGGCGTACTCCCGCAGCGGTGCCGGGATGTTGATGCGTCCCTGCTTGTCCGGCACCTCCTGGCTGGCGGCGGCGAACAGCATGCGGACGTAGTCACGGGTGTTCTTCTGCGTGACCGGCGCCTCGCGGAGCCGGTCGGTGAGCTTCTCGAAGTCGGCCAGGGACCAGACGGTGAGGCAGCGCTCCTGACCTCTGGTCACCACGAGTCCCTCCGTCAGCTCGTCCCTGAACTTCGCCGGGAGGAAGAGCCGGCCCTTCTCGTCGAGCTTGGGCGTGTAGGTGCCGAAGAACATCCGGTACCTCCCCTGCTCGGCGGGCAGATCGACCCTGTCCCCCACTTCGCACCACAGTACTCCACTTCGCTCCACCGTCAACCAGATCACGCGTGTTTCACGCACGAATTTCGGGCTTTCGTGGGCTTGCCGGCGCGGTCGGCGCGAACCGCTCCAGCACTCGATCAGGCGTGGAGGAGCGCCGATCCACGCTCAGGAGGGGTCGCCGGCGGGCCAGGTGGAGCGCCGGTGGGGAGATCGGGCCGCCAGTGGTGGGGCGAAGTGGGGGAACCTGGGTAGCCCGGGTGGGTGACGCCCGCGACGAGGAGCCGCGTGGGTGGGGCCGGACGGGTATGTTGCGCGCACCACATACCGTGGGGACGAGCACGTACGAGGGGACGGACAACGTGACGACTGGGTTTTCCGAGCAGGCGCCCGACCTGGACACCGTTCGGCGGGTCACCGGCGCCGTGCGCCAGAACATCGAGCGCGTCATCGCGGGCAAGCCCGACGTCGTCAACGCCGCCCTGGTCGTCCTCCTCGCCGAAGGTCACCTCCTCATCGAGGACGTGCCCGGCGTCGGCAAGACCCAGCTCAGCAAGGCGCTGGCCCGCAGCATCGACTGCTCGGTGGCGCGCATCCAGTTCACCCCGGACCTGCTGCCCTCCGACGTCACCGGCGTCTCGATCTTCAACCAGGACACCCGCCAGTTCGAGTTCCGGCCCGGCGGTGTGTTCGCCAACATCGTGGTCGGCGACGAGATCAACCGGGCCTCCCCCAAGACCCAGTCAGCCCTGCTCGAGGCCATGGAGGAGCGCCAGGTCACCGTCGACAACGCGACCTACATGCTCGAGAAGCCGTTCATGGTGATCGCAACGCAGAACCCCATCGAGATGGAGGGCACGTACGCCCTGCCGGAGGCGCAGCGCGACCGCTTCATGGCGCGCGTCTCGGTCGGCTACCCCGTGGAGGCCGCGGAGATCGCGATGCTCGAGGGGCACACCGCCCACAACCCGCTCGACGACCTCGAGCCGGTCACCGACGCCGGGGAGATCCGCAAGGTGATCGAGATCGTCGGCCGGGTCCACGTGTCCACCGCGGTGCACCGCTACGCCGTGGCCCTCACCACCGCGACCCGCGTCAGCAACGACCTGCACCTCGGCGCGTCACCGCGCGCGACGCTCCACCTGGTGCGGGCAGCCAAGGCAGTCGCCGCCACGCAGGGACGCGACTACGTCCTCCCCGACGACATCCACGGCATCACGTCCCCGGTCCTCGCCCACCGACTGCTCCCCAACGTCGAGGCGACGATGAGCGGCCGCACCACCGCCGCGATCCTGTCCGCGATCGTCGAGTCCGTGCCCGTCCCCTCGGCGTCCGACTCGACCTCGGTCCCACGCGGCAGCCGTGCGTGAGGCACTCGCTGCTCTGACCGTCCGCGGACGGGCGTTCCTCGCGGCTGGCATCACCACCGTCGTGGCCGCGATCGTGGTCGGACACTCCTCGGTCGTACGCATCGGCGTGCTGGTCGCGGTGCTGCCGCTGCTCACCGCCTGGTGGGTCGGCCGGTCTCGCTACCGCCTGTCGCTGGTCCGCACGGTCACGCCCCAGCTCGTCGTCGCCGGGCAGTCCGCGACCGTCGAGCTCACCGTCTCCAACGAGTCGCGCACGCCCACGGGCGTGCTGCTGCTGGAGGAACGACTGCCCTACGTCCTCGGCACCCGCCCGCGCTTCGTCCTCGAGGGTCTCGGGCACGGCTGGCGCCGGCACGCGACGTACCAGGTGCGCTCGGAGCTGCGCGGACAGTTCGAGATCGGTCCGATGTCGGTGCGGGTGACCGACCCGTTCGGCTTCGTCGAGCTCGGCCGGACGTTCCACGCCACGGCGCGGCTCACCGTCACACCGCGCACGACGCCCCTGCCCAGCATCCCGCTCGGTGGCGCCTGGACCGGGTCGGGCGACAACCGTCCCCGGGCCTTCGCCACCGGCAGCGCGGAGGACGTCACGGTCCGGGAGTACCGGCGCGGCGATGACCTGCGGCGCGTCCACTGGCGCAGCTCGGCCCGCGTGGGTGAGCTGATGGTGCGCCGCGAGGAGCAGCCGTGGCAGTCGCGCGCGACCGTGTTCCTCGACAACCGCGGCATCGCCCATCGCGGACAGGGAGCGGCCAGCTCGCTCGAGGGCGCCGTGTCCGCGGCCGCGTCGATCGCCATCCACCTCGCCCACCACGGCTACACCGTCCGCCTGGTCACCGCGTCGGGCGACAGCCGCGAGACCGAGTGGCACTCCCACAGCGCAGAGGCCAGCACCATCCCGCTCCTCGAGGCGCTCGCCGTCGTGCAGCTCGACCACTCCCCCGCGCCCGACACCCAGTGGCTGGCCGAGCCCGGGCACGGCGGTCTCACCATCGGGGTCTTCGGCGGACTGGGCGACCCCGACCTGCCGTTCCTCCGCCGCCTGCAGCACCACGCCTCGTCGAGCCTGGCGATCGCGCTCGACGTGGACGCGTGGGCTCCGCACCTGCCCGTCCAGCCCGGCCCCGCCGCGGCCGCCCACCTCACCTCGACCGGGTGGCGCTCGATCAGCCTCGGCCCGCGTGACCGCCTCGACACCGCCTGGCAGGAGCTCGGCCTGATGCAGAGCCGGGCCACGGCATCACCGTCAGGAGTCGGTCGATGAGGGCCTCGTGGAGCACGCTCCCCCACCAGCTGCGCATCGCCGGCATCGCACTCCTGGCCTCCTGGACGACCGTGCTCTCGTGGCGCGTCCTGACCGAGGACTTCGGCGAGGTCGCGATCCCGCTGCTCCTCATCGGGGTCGTCCTGGCCGGTGCGGGCGCCCTGGCTCGTTGGAGCCGGCTCCCGGGACTCGCGATCGTCGCCGGCCAGCTCGTGCTCGGCGGCCTCCTCGTGCTCGGCACCACCACCGGGTCACCCATCCCGACCCCGAGCAACGTCGACACCTTCATGGCCGCGCTGTCAGACGCGCTCGAGACGTCGCGCAGCTACGCCGCGCCCGTGCAGTCCGGCGTCCCGCCGGTGCACCCGTTGCTCCTCATCGGTGGCACGCTCGTCGTGCTGCTGGTCGACCTGATCGCCTGCACCATGCGGCGGGCCCCGGTCGCCGGCCTCGTGCTGCTCGCCGCCTACACCCTGCCGGTCGCGGTCACCGGAGACGCGGTGTCGTGGTGGCTCTTCGCCGTGATCGCCGGCCTGTTTCTCACCCTGGTCTTCATCCAGCACAGCGACCACGTCACCAGCTGGGGCCGCGCGCCCGACGGCGAGAAGGGCTCCTTCTCGGTCCGCACCGGCGCGATCGGCAACACGGCGCTGGCGCTCGGCGCGACCGCCATCGCGCTCGCGGTCGTCGTGCCCGTCGCCGTGCCGACGATGAGCATGAGCGTCTTCGAGGGCAACGGACCCGGCACCCGCGAGGTCGAGGTGCAGGACCCGATGGTCGACCTGCGCCGTGACCTGCGCCGCGGCGAGGACATCCCGCTGCTGTGGGTCACCACGCTCGGACCGAGGCCGACCTACCTCCGCATCTCGGTCCTCTCCCGGTTCAGCGGCTCGCAGTGGACTCCCGGGGATCGCGAGATCCCCGAGTCGCAGGCCGCGACCGGCGCGCTCCCCCCGCTCGACGGCGTGGCCCTCGACGTGCCGCGCCGCGAGTTCAAGTACGACGTACGCGTCGGGCCGGACTTCGCGTCGACGTGGCTGCCCACCGCGGCGCAGACGACGCGGATCGCGGCCGGCAACGACTGGCGCTACGACCTCGACACCCGCGACGTCATCGCCGCCCGCGAGGGCATCACGACGGCCGACAGCACCTACGACTACACGGGTGTCCAGCTCGAGTACGACGCCGACCGGATGAACTCCGCGGTGTCCGGTGCCGGATCGGTGGCCGGGATCTTCACCGAGGTGCCGAGCACGCTCAACAACGAGATCCGCCGGCTGGCGGCGAGCATCACTGCGGACGCACCCACCCGCTTCCAGAAGGCGCAGGTGCTGCAGCAGTGGTTCCGCGAGGACGGCGGCTTCCGCTACGACCTCAGCGAGGTCCCGTCAGCGGGCGACGGCAGCGCGGACCTCCTCGCGTTCCTCAACGACCGGGTCGGCTACTGCGAGCAGTTCGCGGCGTCGATGGCGATCATGGCGCGCATCATCGGCATCCCGAGCCGGGTGGCGGTCGGCTTCCTCGAGCCCGAGCGCGCCACCAACGGCTCGTGGGAGTTCTCCTCGCGCGACCTGCACGCCTGGCCCGAGCTCTACTTCCCGGGATCGGGCTGGGTGCGCTTCGAGCCCACCCCCCAGGCCCGCACCAGCCAGCCGCCGGACTACACCGAGGCGCAGTTCGCCGAGGTCACCGAGACGCCCACGCCGAGCGCCGCCCGCCCCAGTGAGGACCTGCCCGAGCGCGGCGCGGATGCCGCCGCCGACGCGGCCTCCGACGACAGCAGCGCCTCGTCGATCCCCTGGGTCCCGATCGTCGCCGGCCTGCTCGGCCTGGCGGTGGTGGGTCTCCTGCTGCTCACGCCCCGGCTGGTCCGTACGGCGCGGCGCCGCCGCCGCCTCGACGGGGACGTCGAGGACCTCTGGCTCGAGCTCCGAGACGTCGCCATCGACCTGGGCCATGCCTGGCCGGTGGGCCGGTCGCCCCGACGCGCCGGCGAGTGGCTCGGCCACCTGCTGGCAACGCCCGTCCACGACGGCTCGCGACCCGACCGCCCGCGACGCGGTCGCGACCAGGCCCCCGAGGCGGCTCAGGCCCTCGACCGGCTCGTCTCGGCTCTCGAGCGCAGCCGCTACGCCCGCGACCCCGAGACCTTCACCGCCGACCACCTCGCCGGCGACCTCGTCCTCGTCGAGGAGTCCCTCGTCGCCGGGGTGACGTCGCGTGAGGCGCGTCGCGCGGAGTGGTGGCCGACCTCCGTCGTGGGACGCCGCAGGTCGTGGCGCCCGCGCACCCGCGCGGGCCGGGCCTCGACCACGACCCCGGACCACGAGTCGACCCGGACGGTCGACGAGCTGGTCGGCTGAGCAGACCAGCGGCCTGCCGTCGTACGCGGCGAGTCCCCGACGACACGCCCGTGGGCGGTGCGCCACCCACATTCGGCTCGCCCGGAACGTGGCTCAACCACCGCCCGTGCGGCGATTCCTCGGCGACACGCCCGTGGGCGGTGCGCCACCCACATTCGGCTCGCTCGGAACGTGGCTCAGCCACCGCCCGTACGGCGATTCCCGGCGGTGCGCCGCCCACCTGCGGACGCACGAACGCCCGGTCCGAGGACCGGGCGATGGGGTGCGATCAGGTGGTCAGAGGCCGCGCTCGCGGCGACGGCGCCACCGCTCCTCCATGCGCTCCATGAAGTGGCCCCCGGAGCGCTGGCGGCTGGGGCGGTGCGGGCGACCGCCGTCGACGACGCCGAACCCGGTGCGGCCCGAGGCGCGAACCTTGGGCGTCGCGCGACCGGGACTGCGCGCGGAGGTGAGGGCCAGGATGGCGCCGGCGAGCATCACCACGAAGCCGAGGACGCCGGTGATCGTCTGGAGGACGGCGGTCAGGTCGAGCAGGACCGCGACGATGAGGAGGCCGATGCCGACGACGAGGATCGCCCCGCCGAGGATCATCCGGCGGCGTGCCGCTCGTTGGAAGGAGGTGCCGCGCAAGGTCGAGGCGAGCTTGGGGTCCTCTTCGACGAGGGCGCGCTCCATCTGCTCGAGCATTCGCAGTTCTTCTTCGGAGAGCTCCACGTTTCCTCCTCACCTCTGGGGCAAGTCTAGGCACCCGCCACCACCTACGGTAGGCGTCCCCGGAAAATTCACCCCCGGGGAAGGAGCAGGACGTCACACCAGGCTCGCCGGACGGACTGCCGCCGCCCCGAACCGCCGTGTCGCGCGGTCCACTGCACGGTCGGCCTCGGCCCATCCGTGCTCCGGCTCGCCTAGGACGAGCTGCCGGTGGACCGTCGCCCGCGGCACCAGTCCCTCCACCCGTACGCCGACCAGTCGCAGGCGCGCACGCTGGAGACCGAGCGCGTCGTAGAGACGGGTCACCGCGCGGTGCACCTCGACGGTGACGTCGGTGGCCTCCGGCATCGTGCGCGAACGGGTGATGGTGGTGAAGTCGGCGAACCGCACCTTGAGGGTGACGGTGCGGCCGGCCACTCCCGCCGCGCGCATGCGTCCGGCGACGCGGGCCGAGAGGCGCAGCAGCTCGCGGACGATCACGTCGCGGTCGTCGGTGTCGCGTGCGAAGGTCTCGTCGGCCCCCATGGACCGCTCGGGCTCGTGCGGACCCGCCGTCGGGGTGAGGTCGCTGCGGTCGGTGCCCCACGCCAGGTGGTGGAGCTGGCGACCGAGGTGGTCGCCGACCGCACGCTGGAGGGTTTGGAGCGGGGTGTGGGCGACGTCGCCGACCGTGACCAGGCCGAAGCGGTTCAGGAGTGCCTGCGTCTTCTCCCCCACGCCGTAGAGCTCGCCGACCTCGAGGGGATGCAGGAACGACGTGACCTCCGCCGGAGGCACCACCACCACGCCGTCGGGCTTCGCACGCCGGCTCGCCACCTTGGCCACCGACACCGACGCCGCCACCCCGACGGAGCAGGTGATGCCCTGCTCGTCGTGGATCGTCGCGCGCAGGTGCTCGGCGATCTCGGCGGGGGTGCCGAGGCGTCGCGTCGACCCCCTCACGTCGAGGAACGCCTCGTCGAGCGACATCGCCTCCACCACCGGGGTGACGTCGCGGAACGTCTCCATCACCGAGGCAGAGACGCTGGTGAAGGTGGAGTAGTCGGGCGGGAGCACCACGACGTGCGGGCAGAGGCGGCGGACACGGGTCATCGGCAGCGCCGACCGGATGCCGTAGCGGCGGGCGACGTAGTTGGCGGCCAGCACCACGCCTCGACCGCTGCCGCCCACCACGACCGGTTGGTCGACCAGGTCAGGGCGCTCGCGGAGCGCGACGGAGGCGTAGAACGCGTCCATGTCGACGTGGAGCAGCGGGGTCTCGGTCATCGCCCGCCCCCGTCGGGGCGACGGTCAGCGGCGCGCGACCACGTGGAGCTGGGCAGCGAGCGGGAGGTACTCGGGGCGGGTGGCCACGGCCTTCTCGAGCTCGACCAGCGCCGCCGTGGCGCCGGGCTCGAGGTCGAGGAGGCTGCCCGGCACCAGGTCGGCGAAGACCCGGACGGCGTGGACCCACTCGGGGTGCAGATCAGCGCCGGCCAGGAGGTCGACGACCTCGTCGTGGGTGAGCCGGCGCCCGCCGCGCCCGAACGAGCCGCCGGACGCGGGACCGGCCGAGCCGTCGGGCGCGTCCTCGAGGAGCTCGCGGGCGGCCTGGAAGTGGCCGGCCATGGYGCGCGCCACGACGGCGGCGTGCCGCTGGGCGACGAGCAGGCTGAGGTGGCCGCCGGGACGCAGCACGTCGGCGATCGAGGCGAGGGAGGCCGCGGGGTCGTCGACCATCTCGAGGACGCCGTGGCACAGGACCAGGTCGGCCTCGTCGGCGAGGTCAGGCAGGTCGGACAGGTCGCCCTGCTGACCCGTGACCCGGTCGGCGACGCCGGCCTCGCGAGCGCGCCGGTCGAGGGAGGCGAGGGCGTCGGGGCTGGGGTCGATGACCTGCACGGTGTGGCCCAGCTCGGCGAGCGGGACGGCGAACCCGCCGGTGCCTCCGCCGATGTCGACGATGCGGGCCTGCCGCCCGTCGGTCGCGTCGCCGGACTCGAGGAGGCGGCGTACGCCCTCCCAGACCACGCCGGTGCGGACGGACTGGCGGCGCTCGCTGGCAGAGGAGCTCGCGGTCGGCTGGGCCATGGACGCAACCCTAGTGGCTCGGCGTGCGGGGCCCCGCTGCGGCCGCACGCGCAGAACGGGCGGCGTGTCGTAGCGCCGGCGCCGTTCATCCGGGGCTCCCGGGACTGCGGTGCCAGAGGGTGCGGGACGGGGCCTGGTCTCCGACCCGGGGCTCGGCGCCGGGGGCCGCCCCGAGCTTGCGCCCGACGTCGCGGGCGGGGTCACCGGCCGGCGCGACGTCGGCGTAGGGCGAGAGCCGGAAGCCGCTGGAGTGGACGAGGGCCCGCCGCTCGGCGGGTTCGCCCGCGCCCTCCTCGATGGGGTCGGGTCGTCGGGACAGCTCGGCGCGCACCTGCTCGAGCGCCTCGTCTGTGGTGCGGGCACGTTGCCAGAGGGCGTGCAGCGCGGGGAGGTCCCAGGCACCGGTGGCACGCAGCGAGACGCCCCGGCGGCCGGTGCGCCGCAGCTCGCCGCGCACGAGCAGCAACCAGGAAGAGAACACGGTCGCGGCGTAGGGCCCCTGGGCGTCCTCGAAGAAGGTCGCGTCGACCGGGCCGGTGCCGTCGTCGAGGGTCAGGAACACCACGCGCCGCCCCGACCTGATCGGCGGCGTCTGGGTCGCGACCTTCACCCCCGCCACGAGCAGCTCGGACCGGCTGCGCCGGCGGAGCAGGTCGCGGCTGCGGGTCACCTCGAGCGCATCGAGGAGCGAGGCGTAGGGCGTGACCGCGTGCTGGCTGACGTCGAGGCCCAGGATCTCCAGCTCGGCGCGCATCCGCTCCCACGTGGTCATCTCCGGCAACCCGGTCGCCCGCTCCCCCGGCCGGCCCGGCTCGTCACCGAGCTCCAGCGTGAGCTGGACCGACGCGGCCTCGATCACCGGCCGCGTCGCCCGCGACTGCGCGGAGGCACGCGCCCAGACGCCGGCCTCGGCCAGCGCGTGCCGCTCCGTCGACCCTGAGCCGTCCCGCACCGCGGGGTCGGTGCTGTTGCGGGCAGCGGCGTCGGTCGCAGCAGTGGCAGCCGTCGACGGCGCGCTCCGCCTGGTCAGGCCCCGACCGCGCGCCCGCGAGGCCCGGTCGACCAGACGCGCWTGGAGGTCGAGCTCGGCGACCTGCAGCAGCAGGTCGCGCCGCGTGATCCGACCGCGCCGGTCGAGGGCCTGCTCGCCCGTCGCGATGCCGTAGACCCCGTCGAACCCGCCGGCCAGCACCAGCCGCTCGAGGGTCGGCCGGGAGACCCGGGCTCGGTGGAAGAAGTCCGACAGCGAGGCGTAGCGGCCGCCCCCGCGTGCCTCGACGATGCGGGCCACCTCGGCGGCGCTGATGCCCTTGACGTCGGTGAGGGAGAGCCGGATCGCATGGCTCCGGGGTCCGTCGGCGTCGTCGTCGGCGCGCTCCACGACGTAGGCCGATGCGCTGGCGTTGACGTCGAGCCCCCGTACGCCGACCCCGACCTGGCGGGCGTCGTCGAGGATCAGGCGCTTGGGGTACATGCCCGGGTCGTGGGTCAGCACCCCGGCGAGGAAGTGCGCCGGCCAGTGGGCCTTGAGCCACGCCGACTGGTAGGTCGGCAGGGCGAACGCGGCGGCGTGGGCCTTGCAGAAGCCGAACGACGCGAACGCCTCGAGGACCGTCCAGATGCGCTCGACCAGCGCGAGGTCGTAGCCCTGGCCCAGGGCGCGCGGGAGGAACCACGTCCTCGTGGCGGCCATCCCGTCGGTGCTCCCGAGTGCACGGCGCTTCTCGTCGGCCTCGGCGTAGGAGACACCGCCGAACGTCGCGATGATCTCGATCACCTGCTCGTGGAAGACCACCACTCCGCGGGTGCCCTCGAGGATCGGGCGCAGGTCGTCGTGGAGGTAGTGGACGTCCCGCCACCCGTGCTTGGCCTCGAGGTAGGGCGTGATCATGTCGCTCTTGACCGGGCCGGGGCGGAACAGCGAGATGTCGGTGATGATGTCGTCGAAGGTCTCGATGCCGGACTTGCCGACGAGCTCGCGCTGTCCGGGTGACTCGATCTGGAAGACGCCCAGGGTCTTGGCGCTGCTGATGAGGTCGTAGGTCGTGGCGTCGTCGAACGGCACCTGCGCCTCGTCGTCGAGGTCGACGTGCACCCCGTCGACGCGGCGCACCTCGGCGACCGCGTGGGCCATCGCCGACTGCATCCGGATGCCGATCACGTCGAGCTTGAGCAGGCCGAGCTCCTCGACGTCGTCCTTGTCGAACTGGCTCATCGGGAACCCGGCGTGGGACGCCTCGACGGGTGTGCGGTCGAGCAGCGTCACGTCAGAGAGCAGCACCCCGCAGGGATGCATCGCGATGTGGCGCGGCAGCCCGTCGAGCCGCTCGACCAGTCCGAAGAAGCGGTCGAGTGCGCCGTCACCGAGCCCGCTGGCCCGCAGCTCGGGCAGGTCGCGGAGCGCCGAGCGGGCGTCGCGGGCACGGACGTGGGGGAACGCCTTGGCGATCGCGTCCACCTCCCCCGGCGGCATGCCGAGGGCGGCGCCGACGTCACGGACCGCGTGGCGGACCCGGTAGGTGTCCATCATCGAGACGGTGACGCACCGCTCGCCGCCGAAGCGGTCGAGGATCGCGCGGTAGACCTCCTCGCGCCGGGCGGACTCCACATCGACGTCGATGTCGGGCAGCGAGGCACGCAGGGGCGACAGGAACCGCTCCATCAGCAGGCCGTGGCGGATCGGGTCGACCCCGGAGATGCCGAGCAGGTAATTGACGAGGCTGCCGGCGCCGGACCCGCGCGCGGCACGACGGACGCCCATCTCACCGATCAGGTCGGTGACGTCGGCGACGGTCAGGAAGTAGGACGCGTAGCCCAGGGTCCGGATGGTCTCGAGCTCGTCGTCGAGCCGCTTCCAGACCCGCATCCTCGGGCCGGTGCCGTAGCGCCAGCCGATCGCCGCCTCGCAGCGGGCGCGCAGCAGCGCGTCTGCCGTGCGGTGCGGGCCCGCGTCGGGGAGCTCGAGCTCCGGGAAGTGCACCTCGCCGATGCCGAGGTCGGTTCGCGGGTCGAGCGCGCACCGGTCGGCGACCGCCCGCGTGCGGGCGAGCAACCGCCTCGCCTCCTGCTCGCTGTCGCCCAGCCCGGCGAGGCGGCAGATCTCGTCGGCCACCTCGTGCATCTGCTTGCCGGACTTGAGGAACCCCTCGGCGTTGCCGCGAGCGCCGTCGGGACCGACGTCGCGCAGCCCGGCCGAGCCCAAGGGCACCAGTCGGCGGGCCGCGTCGAGCACGTCGACCGTCGGCGCGTCGAGCCGGTCGGTGTAGCGCACCGCGTTGGTCAGCACCGTCGTGAGGCCGGCGCGGCGGGCGAGACCGGCCATCCGCGCGGCGTGGGCCGACGTGCCCGGCCCCCAGGCGCCCCCGCGTCGGCCGAGCCGGTGGGACACCAGCTCGACGACCAGGTTGGGGCGGGGCACCACCTCGAGCCACGGCGCCAGCACCGTCGGGCCGAGGTCGTCGCGGCGCCGGGTGGCGACCGCGCCCAGCTCCGAGGACGGCCCGAGCAGCACGAGCACGTCACCGCCCGCGAGGTGGGGGGCCAGCAGGTCGAGCGTTGCGACGGGTCGCCCGCGCTCCCCGGACAGGTGGACCGAGGACACCATCCGGCACAGGGACGCCCAGCCTGCCCGGCCCATGGCCAGGAAGGTGACGCGGGCGCCGCCCCCCTGCTGCGGTGACCTGTCGCGGGACACGCCCCCGCGCGCCGGCGTACGACGTCGGGGCGGGCGCCCACCTCCCCCGGTCGACGCGCCCCCGGTCGCCATGTCGGTGGTCGGGGCGACCGCGAGGTCGACCCCGAGCACCGGCCGGATGCCGGCCCGGCGGGCGGCGCCCACGAACTTCACCGCGCCGTAGGTGCCGTCACGATCGGTGAGGGCAAGGGTGTCCATGCCGTGCTCGACCGCCCGCTGGACGAGCACGTGGGGGTGGGACGCGCCGTATCGCAGGGAGAACCCGGAGGCGACGTGGAGGTGGACGAACGGGTCTGACGACACCTCGCCCCGCCCTCAGGCGACGCTGGCGTGCGGGACCAGGCCGAGCGCCTGCTCGACCACGGCGAGGAACCGGTCGGCGTCGCGCAACAGGTCGTCGGCCTCCCGCTCGGTCACGGCCCGGGTGGACCCGGCCTCGGCGGCGGCGCGCTTGCCGGCACCGGCGGCGAAGAAGCTCGCCCACTCGGTCAGCTCGGGGGCCACCTCGGCGAGCAGGACCCACGCGTTCTTCTGCCGGCGGCCCCGCGGGGCCGGGCGGGCCCGGGCCGCGAGCAGGGCGGCCGCGGCGCAGAGCGCCGCGACGTGGGCGCAGGCGTAGCGGGTCGGCACGTCGCGCGCCGTGATGGAGTCGCGCAGCGACGTCGCGGACCGCTCGAGGTAGGAGTGCGAGGTGGCGGGGAGCATGTGGGGTCCGACGGAGGGCCCGGGGCTGGTCGTCGAGGTCATCGCCGGCCCTCAGTCCAGGCACCCGACGAGCTGCCAGCGCCCGTCGGTCCAGTCGAAGGAGAGGTCGAAGACGCCGTAGGACTGCTGGTCGCCCGACTGCTGCCGCCCGCCCTGGATCCCGCGGCCGGCCTCCACCCGCCACAGCTCGCGCTCGGCGACGAGGTCGGTGATCGTCCTCGACTCCGCGCCGTCGGACCCGCCGTCGGACCCGCCGTCGGACCCGCCGTCGGACGCGCCCTGCCACCAGGGACCGGTCTCCACCCAGTGCGCGACGACTGCGCGCACCTTCCACAACCTGCCCCGCCACAGGAACTGGTCGGGGTCCTCGGCCTCGCCTCGTCGCACCTCGACGGGGTCGTCGTACTGCCTCATCGCGCCTCCTCGCACATCCGTCGACCCCGGGGCCGACCCGGGGGACGGTGGGGGTCGAGGTCACCGCCACCCGGGTCGCATCGAACACATGTTCGAACAACGAGAACGGTACTACCCCCCACCGACAGCCCGTCAAGGGCTGACGCGACTCCCGAGGACGAAGCCGAGGACGGAGCCCGAGGACGACGGGAGTGGACCGCGCGGCGGACGCGCCGAGCGGACGTCAGACCCGACGCAGGTAGGCCGTCGTCTCGCGCTGCCAGAGGAAGAACGACAGCACCAGGCCCTCGACGATCACCAGGGCCGACAGCACCACGAAGATGACCGGGAGGTTGTTGTCGAGGCCGACCACGCCGACCAGCACGCCGACGCCGGCGGTGGCGGTGAGGACCGGGCGGGTCCAGCCGTAGCCGCCGACGAAGAAGGAGCCGAGCACGAGCACCAGCAGGGCGAAGCCGACGAACGCGACGACCGAGAGGGCGACGAACCCCGGCACGATGGGGCTGTCGCGCAGCAGCTCGATGCCGCCCTGGGAGAGGATCTCCTGCGCCGACGGGTTGCCCTTGGCCCAGCCGAGGATGACGTCGTCGCGCATCAGCCAGATCAGCAGCGTGATCACGCCGGACGTGGCCACGATCAGTCCGAGCACTCGCATGCTGTTGACCACGGATCCCGGCAGGTCGCGCGCCATCTTGAAGTCCCCCTGAGGATCGTCGTCGTTCGTCGCTAGGCTCGCATCATGTCGACCGAGCACGCATCGATCACCTCATTTCGAGGCGACCTCACCCGGCGCGGCGGCGCCGGTGACGTGGTCATCCTGCCCGACAGCGCCCACACTGCGGCACTCGCCGCGGCGGCGCTCGGGTGCGAGGTCGGCGCCATCGCCAACAGCCTGCTCTTCGACGGTGACGGCGAGCCCGTCCTCATCCTCACCTCCGGTGCCCACCGCGTCGACACGGCGTCGGTCGCCGACCGCATCGGCGTGACCCGGCTCAAGCGTGCCAACCCCGACTTCGTGCGCCGCCACACCGGTCAGGTGATCGGCGGCGTCTCCCCCATCGACCACCCGGCGCCGATCCGCACCTGGATCGACCCGTGGCTGCGTCGGCACGACGTCGTGTGGGCTGCGGCCGGCCACCCCGCCGCGGTGTTCTCGACGTCGTACGACGAGCTGGTGACCATGACCGGCGCGGTCGAGGTCGAGGTGGACTGATGGGGACCCGCTGATGGACGCCCTGGCCCTCACCTTCTCCAGCGGGTGGGCGAGCGGCATCAACGCCTACCTCGTCGTGCTGGTGCTGGGCATCGCCGACCGGGTCGGCTCCTACGCCGACATCCCAGACGCCCTCGGCCGGTGGGACGTGCTGGCCGCGGCCGGCTTCATGTTCGCGATGGAGTTCGTCGCCGACAAGATCCCCTACATCGACTCGACCTGGGACGCCATCTCCACCGCGATCCGGCCGACCGTCGGCGCGGTCATCGGCGTGCTGCTCGCCGGCGACGCCGCCTCGCTGGACCAGGCCGTGCTCGGCGTCGTCGGCGGGGGCACGGCACTCCTGAGCCACCTGGCGAAGGCGGGCGGCCGGCTGGCCATCAACTCCTCCCCCGAGCCGGTGACCAACATCGGGGCCAGCCTCACCGAGGACGCCGCCGTGCTCGGGGTGGTGTGGTTCTCGCTCGAGCACCCGCAGGCAGCCGCCGCGATCGCCGGTGTCCTGCTCCTCACCGGCCTGGGCCTGCTGCTGGTCCTCACCCGGCTGGTGCGCCGCGGCTGGCGACGCTGGAAGAACAAGGAACCCGTCGAGCGGGCGATTTAGCGGACGCCTAGGGTTCCCCCGTGGCTCGTGTGGTGGTGGTCGGAGGTGGCTTCAGCGGCATGGCGGCCGCTGCCCGGCTGGCCAAGCTGGGCCACGCGGTCACGATCCTCGAGCGCGCCGAGCACCTCGGGGGCGCGCTGACCACGGTCGAGCGCGACGGCTTCGCGTGGGACGCCGGGCCGACCACGACGCTCCTGCCGGCGGTCGTGCGCGACCTGTTCCGGAAGTCGGGCCGCCCGCTCGAGCGCGAGCTCGACCTCCAGCCGCTCGACCTGGTCCGCGAGCACCGCTTCGCCGACGGCTCGACGGTGCGGCTCCCCGGCGGCTCGCGAGCCGGCCAGCTCGCGGCCGTCGAGTCCCTCGGCGCGGGCCTCGGCCGGCAGTGGGTCGACCACGTGGCGTCGTACGGCGAGCTGTGGGAGCTGCTGCGCAAGGAGTGGTACGAGCGGCCCTACGACCCCGACGTCGCGCCACGCGAGCTCGTGGCGATGCTCGACCGGCGCGAGTCGCTGCACAAGCGGCTTCGTCGGTCGCTCGACGACGAGCGGCTGCGGCTGCTCGCCGGCCACCGGGTCGTGATGGACGGCCACGACCTGCGCCGGGCGCCCGTGCTCGCCGGCGTCGACGTCTACCTCGAGCAGCGCTTCGGGTCGTGGACCGTCCCCGGCGGGCTCGCCGCCCTCGGCGTGGCGATGGCCGACCGCCTCGCGCTGCGGGGCGTCACCGTGCTGACCGGCACTCCGGCGATCGACCTCGTCGTGCGCGACGGCCGGGTCGCGGCGGTCCGGACCGCGGTCGGCGAGGTCGACGCCGACCACGTGGTCGTCGCGATCGACCCGCGGCGGCTGCCCGCCCTCGCGTCGTACGTCCGGCGCACGATGCCTGCCTTCCCGCCGGTCGTGTGCCACGTGGGGCTCGAGGGCGAGGTGCCCGACCTGCCCCACGAGGTGGTGCTCCACGGAGACCCGCTGCTGGTGGTGCGCACGGGTGGCCGGGCGCCGGACGGTGCGGCGGCATGGACGGTGCTGGCACGCGGCCTCATCGCGGAGGACGTCCTGACGGCGCTGGCGCGCCACGGCCTCGACGTCCGCAGTCAGGTCGTCGCCCGCGTCGACCGCACGCCTGCCGACCTCGTCGAGGCGTGGGGCGGCTCGCCGCACGGCGTGCAGTGGCAGGGTCCCCGCACGGCCCGCGCGCGGCTTGGCCCGCGGACGCCGATCGCCGGCGTGCTGGCCGCCGGGGCGCACGCCACCACCGGGTCGGGCCTGCCGTTCACCGGACTCAGTGCCGCGCTGGTCGCCGAGATGGTCGGCCGGGCCCCACGTCAGTAGGCGAGCTCCCACACCACCGTGACGGTGGTGGCGACCGACGCCTCGCCCGGCTCGAGGTCACCTGCCGACGCGCGGGCCAGCGCCATCTTCGGCATCGGCGAGGGGCCTCGGTCGGCATCGCCCTCGACGATCGTCTGCACGGCGCCGAGTCCCGCACCGGCCATCCGGGCCAGCTCGGCCGCCCGCTCGCGCGCGTCGTGGAACGCGGCCTCGCGGGCCCGGGCACCGGCTCCGTGGTCCTCGGTGACCTCCAGGGCCACCCCGTCGATCGCGAGCGAGTCGCCGACCTCGCCCGTCAGGTCGCTCAGCAACGCCCCGGCGGTCGCCAGGTCCGGGCACGCGATCGCGTAGGAGTGCCGCGCCTCGTAGCCGGCCTCGCGCCCCTCGTGGTCGCGCGCCGGCCACACGGAGATGCCGGAGGAGGCGACCCGGCGCTCCTCGGTGCGGCGGTGCGCGACCTCCACGACGGTGGCGGCGGCCGCAGCCATCGCCGCGTAGGCCTCGGCGACACTGCTGCCCCGTGCCACGGCCGCGAGCCGCACCACCGCGCTGTCCGGCACGACGGCGACCACGCCGGTGCCGGTCACGGTGACGGTCTGCATGCGCGTCAGACGGTGATCTGCAGGTTGGCGAAGATCTCGCGCGTCGCCTTGGACCGGTTGAGCGTGTAGAAGTGGAGGCCCGGCGCCCCGGCGTCGAGCAGCGTCGCGCACAGCTCCGTCGCGATCGCGATGCCCTCGGCCCGCAGCCGGGCCGGGTCGTCGGCGTACGGCGTGAGGCGGGCCGTGGTCTCCTCGGGCAGCTGGCGGCGGGAGAACTCGACCATCCGCTCCATCGAGCGCAGGTTCAGGATCGGCATGATGCCCGGGATGATCGGGAAGTCGGCCCCGACGGCGGCGGCCCGCTCGACCAGCGCGACGTAGTCGGAGGCTCGCAGCACCATGTCGGTGACCGCGAACTCCGCACCGGCGTCGTGCTTGGCCTTGAGCACCTGCGCGTCCTGGTCGAGGTCCGCCGCGTCGACGTGGCCCTCGGGGAAGGCGGCGACGCCGATGCGCATGTCGGTGCGCTCCCTGATCAGTGCGACCAGCTCGTTCGCGTACGTGAGCCCACCCTCCGTGGGCGTCCACGGCGTGCCGGGACCTCCGGGCGGGTCGCCCCGCAGCGCCATCACGTGCTCGACGCCCGCGTTGCCGAGGTCGTCGAGGATCGCGGCGATCTCGTCGGTCGTGTGCCCGACACAGGTCAGGTGCGCGACCGGGAGCATGCTGGTCTCCCGGGCGATCCGCTCGGTGATAGCCACCGTGCGGTCGCGCGTCGTGCCGCCCGCGCCGTAGGTGACCGACACGAACGTCGGCCCGTAGGGCTCGAGATCGGTGATGGCCTGCCACAGCTGCTGCTCGCCGGCCTCGTCCTTGGGCGGGAAGAACTCGAAGGAGAACGACCGGTCTCCGCGCGCGAGCAGCTCGCGCATGCTCTGTCCCCGTCCGTGCGTCATGCGCAACAGCCTACGGAGGACCGCGCCGTCCTCGGCGCCGTGTCCAGTGTTTAGGCTGAATGGGTGACGACCTGGGACCCCGCCGACTTCCGCGACCGGGTCCAGCAGGTGCTGGATGCCTTCCTCGACGAGCGGGGGACCGAGCTCGCCCCGCTCGGTCCCGACGCCGGTCGCCTGATCGCCGAGGCACGTACGGCGGTCAGCGGGGGCAAGCGGTTCCGGGCGGCCTTCTGCCACTGGGGCCACCGGGCCATCCGGCCGTCGGTCGACGACGACGCGGCCCTGGCCCGGGCGTGCGCCTCCCTGGAGGTGCTGCACGCCAGCGCGCTCGTCCACGACGACTTCATGGACGCCTCCGACACCCGGCGCGGCCGGCCCGCGACCCACCGCGCGTTCGAGGCCGAGCACCGAGCCGCCGGGTGGCGCGGCGACCCCGAGCAGTACGGCGCCGCCGCCGCGATCCTGCTCGGCGACCTCCTGCTCGGCTGGGCCGAGGACATGCTGCGGCGCAGCGGCTTCCCCGCCGAGGAGGTCGCTCCCGGGCTGGCCATCTTCGAGCAGTGCCGCAACGAGGTCATCGCGGGCCAGTTCCTCGACGTCTCCGTGCAGGCGCGCGGCCGGGCGGACGTCGAGACGGCGATGACGGTGCTGCGCTACAAGTCCGCCAAGTACTCCATCGAGCGCCCGATCCACATCGGCGCCGCCCTCGCCGGGGCCACGCCCAGTCAGCTCGAGCAGCTCGGCCGCTTCGGCCTGCCCCTGGGCGAGGCGTTCCAGCTGCGCGACGACCTGCTCGGGGTGTTCGGTGACCCGGAGGAGACCGGCAAGCCGGCCGGCGACGACCTCGTCGAGGGCAAGCGCACGGTGCTCGTCGCCCTCGCGCTCGATGCCGCTCCCCGCGCCGCGGCCGAGCGCCTCGACGCCGCGCTGGGCACGTCGCTCACCGCCACCGACGTCGACGAGCTGCGCGGCATCATCGACGACTCCGGGGCGCGCGCGCAGGTCGAGGCGGTCATCGGCCAGCTGTCCGACCACGCGGTCGAGGCCCTCCGGGCAGCCGACATCGACGCGCACGCGCGCGACGTGCTCGTCGAGCTGGCGGCAGCGGCGACCCAGCGCTCGGTCTAGCTGCGACGTCTAGTCGAGGCTGGTGACACCGGGCACGACGGGACCCTCGCCCCGCAGCAGCACGGTGAACGGCACGCCTCGCTCGTCGTTGACCCGCGAGCCCAGCACGCTGAGGGCGATGCTGAAGGCCTTCTCGTCCGCGCGGGCGAGCGTCGACCAGCCGTCCCACAGCAGGACGACTCCGTCGCGACCGCTCCCGATGTCGTGGAGGCAGTCGGCGAGGGCATCGAAGTTCTGCCCGTAGTGGTCGGGGAAGTCGAGCGCCTCGCCCACCGCCGCGAGGAAGGCCGGCTTCGTGTCGGCGCCGGTCCAGCCGTCCACCCAGCCGAAGCCCCAGCCGGCGTGCTCGACGGAGTGGCGTACGTCAGCGACGTCGAACGCGCCGTGCCAGAGATGGATGCCCGCGGGTTCGTGCCCTGCCAGCACCGCTGCGAGTCCGCTCATGGACGTACTCGCTTCGCTCCGTGCGCCCATGAGGCTCGACCCGCGCTGCACTGGATGGTTCCCTCGCTTCGCTCGGTCACGTCCCTACCTCCTGATGAGTGCGAACGAGCCGTAGTGGTCGTCGGTCCAGTAGAGCTCCTCGCCGTCGTCGCCCGCCACGATGCGTCGAGCACCGCGGTCGTCGACACCGGGCGTGGGGACCGTGTACTCCCGGTAGTAGCCCATCGGCTGGTCGGGCAGCAGCTCCTCACGGTTGCCGAAGGTGCCGCCGTCGTGGTCGGGCTCGGGGAACGGCCCGCCGGCGTCGATCAGCTCGACGGTCCGTGCCGCCTCGGGCGGGAGGGCGGCAAGGCGTACGACGGGCAGGCCGCTCGCCGCGTCGGTCGCGCCGGTCGCGTCGGTCGTGTCGTCCGCGGACGAGGACGTCGACGAGGTCGACCCGCCGTCACCGGCGGGGTCGTCGTCGCCCTGACCGCCGCCGGAGACCAGCCAGGCGACGAGCATCGTCGCCGCCGCGAGGAGCAGCAGCCAGCGGTAGCGCTGCCTGCCCGTCGACGCGGCCGGGGCCATCAGTACTCCAGCACCTGGGCGCGGCGCTTGACCTCGCTGCCGCGGTTCTCGCGGAGGGCGTCGATCGGGCGGCCCGGGAGGTCGTCGTCGGTGAAGAGCCAGGCGATGCACTCACGGTCGTCGAAGCGGTGGTCGTGGAGGAGCACCAGCAGGCCGGGCAGCCCCTTGACCACCAGGCCGTCCTGGATAAAGTCGGCCGGCACCCCCGGGCCGGCACCCGGCACGGGCACCGCGGCGGCGAGCTCGTGGTCGCGGATCATCGTGCGCACCTTCCCCGGCGTCACGCCGAGCAGCTCGGCGACCTGGTTCCAGTCGAGCCACTCGGGGACGAGGGCGGCCAGGTCACGGTCGGCGAGGGGGACGTCAGTCATGGCTGCAGCCTATGAGAGCGCCCTCGCAGCAGCGAAGTCGTGCGAGGCCGCCGAAGTTGTCACCCCGGCGGGTGGTCCGTACCGTGCCGGGGATGCACCCCCTCCGATCCGCACTCGCAGCAGCCCTCGTGGGCCTGCTGGCGCTCACGCTCTCCCCGGTCGTGTCCCCCGCCTCGGCCGACCACTACGACGGCGCACCCGGCCCGATCCACGCCGGCAACACGTTCGGCTGGTACCAGCACGGCGTGTTCCGCCAGGAGTTCATCGGCCCCAAGCCGGGCTTCTGGAAGAAGAAGGGCCGCGGCGTCGTCCGCACCCAGAACGGGATGCTCACCCTGATGAGCACCAGGCGCGGCAGCGTGTCGGCCACCCTCGACCTCAAGGGCCACACCTACGGTCGCTGGGAGATCCGGATGCGCGCCCGCACCATGGCGAAGGTCAAGGGCGGCAAGCCGTTCAAGGTCGTCACCGAGCTGGTCCCCGGCGGCACCCGTGACCAGCACTGCGGCGGCCGCGACATCGGCATCCAGAACTTCACGCTCGGCACCAACACCGTGAAGTCCTACGTCCACACGCTCCCCAACAGCTCCTACCGCGGGTTCCTCGGCCGCCACCTGCGCAACGACCGCTGGCACACGTACGCCGTCGAGGTCGCCAAGGACCACATCTCCTGGTTCGTCGACGCCCACGTCATCCACACCGAGCGCCGCAACGAGGCCCTCGACCCGGTGCCGCGGCAGCTGAAGTTCGAGCTGCGCGCGAAGAAGGGCAAGACGATGGACCCGGCCCGGATGCAGATGGACTGGATGCGCTACTGGTCGATGCGCGCCCCCAACGAGAAGTCCATCAAGGCTCCCCAGTTCGAGCTCAGCACGTTCAACGGAGGCTGCTGACCGGCCCCGGACCGGAGCACCCACGCGCGGCGGCCGTGGCCGGGGCGACACGCCCGGCCCGGCCGCCGTTCGCGTCCTGCGGCCCGCAGTGGCTAGCGTCGACTGCTCGTTCGCGCGCTTCCCTCCCGCGGGCCTCGGACCCTCGGGCGCAGCGGACGTGACGAGGAGCAACCCCGTGCCCCCACACCCCCGACCGGCCCGACCAGCCCCACAGGCCCGCCCGTTCCGTCGGCTCGCGCGGTGCGCCGCCGGGCTCGTGCTCGCCGTGACCACGCTGTCGAGCCTGGCCACGCCCGCGCACGCCGACCACGAGCGGATCCCGTCGGGCCGCACGCTGGTGTCGTACGTCGTGGAGCCGGGCGACACCGTCTCGGGCCTCGCCGTGCAGTTCCACGCGTGGACGGCCGAGATCGTCTCCCACAACCACCTCGGCAGGGACGGCGCGCTCGAGGTCGGCCAGCGGATCGAGATCCCGGTCGTCGGCAAGACCCGCGGGAGCACCCCCACCGCCATGTGGCAGCACCCCGAGCGGGACCGCGAGAAGGTCCGCCGTGTGATCGCCGGCGCAGCCCGCAACCACGGCGTCGACCCGCAGCTCGCGCTGGCGGTGTCCTGGCAGGAGTCCGGGTGGCAGATGGGCCTCGTCTCGCACGCCGACGCCATCGGGGCCATGCAGGTGCTGCCCTCGACGGGACGCTGGATGGAGCACTACGCCGGGCGTCCGCTCGACCTGGACAGGCTCGGCGACAACGCCACGGCCGGCGTGCTGCTGCTCGACGTCCTCGCGCGCCACACCCATCGTCGTACGCACAAGATCGGCGCCTACTACCAGGGCCTCGGCGCGGTGCGGCGGCACGGGTTGTACGACGAGACCCGCGCGTACGTCGCCAACGTCGTGGCGATCAAGCAACGCCTCGAGGCCGGTCGGCCACCGTCCTGACGCCTGCGTGCCTGCCTCCGTGCGCACCGCGACCACGTCGGACGCCACGCCGGAACCGCGCCTGAGCGTGGGGGCAGGCGCTGCTTCCGTACGATGGGCGCGCCGGATCCTTCCCCGTCTCGCCCCAGGTCCGGCTTGGAGGTCGACCAGTGGAGCCACCCGAGCACGCCCGCGCAACCGCGCCCGGTGCGTCTGGCGACCCCCTGGTCGGACGGCTGCTGGACGGCCGCTACCGCATCCTCGCCCGGGTGGCTCGCGGTGGCATGGCCAGTGTCTACGAGGCCACCGACACCCGGCTCGACCGCACCGTGGCGGTCAAGGTGATGCATCCCGGACTCGGCGACGACCAGGAGTTCGCCCAGCGCTTCGTGCGTGAGGCGCGCGCCGCCGCCCGCCTCAACCACCCGCACGTCGTGGGTGTCTACGACCAGGGCGACGACACCTCCGACGGCACCGACACGATCTTCCTGGTGATGGAGTACGTCCCGGGCCACACCCTTCGCGACGTCCTGCGCAAGGAGTCCCCGATGCCGCCGGCGCGGGCCCTGGCGCTGCTCGAGCCGGTGATCTCCGCGCTCGCCGCCGCGCACCGGGCCGGGCTGGTCCACCGTGACGTGAAGCCGGAGAACGTCCTCATCGCCGACGAGGCGCACGGTGGCACCGTCAAGGTCGCCGACTTCGGCCTCGCGAAGGCGGTCAGCGCCGACACCCAGCACACCGCGACCGGGGGCGTGCTCATCGGCACCGTCTCCTACCTCGCGCCGGAGCTGGTGATCGACGGCCGCTCCGACGCCCGGGCCGACGTGTACGCCGCCGGAGTGGTGCTCTACGAGCTGCTGACCGGCAGGAAGCCCCACGAGGGCGAGTCACCGATCCAGGTGGCCTACCGTCACGTCCACCACGACGTGCCGATGCCGTCGCTGGTCGAGCCCGGCATCCCCGACTACGTCGACGCCCTGGTGGCGCGCGCGACCTCCCGCGACCGCGACCAGCGCCCGGCCGACGCCACCGTCCTGCTGCACCACCTCCACCGGGTCGAGCAGGCGCTGCGCGAGGGCCTGGCCTCCGACCCCGAGCTGGCTGGCGACCTGCTCCCCCGGCGCGCGGTCGAGACGGGGGACCAGGCCCCCTCCACCGACGACACCACCCCCGAGCCCTTCGACGCCGGCGCGCTCGCGCTGCTGACCGAGGTCGACCCGCGCGACTCGGGGCTCGTCGACGACGGCAGCCCCGACCGCACCACCGCCCTCGAGCGGCACCCCGCTCCCCCTGCCGCACCGGCCGGGACCGACGAGCCGGCCGGCGGCCCCGTCACCGAGCCGATGCGCACCGCGATCCCTCCCACGGGAGCCGTGACCACCACCCTCCCGGCCGCGCCGACCAGTGCGCGGCCGGCCCCGGGTCGTGCCCCGACCCGGGTGGCACCGGTCGAGACGACCGCGCGCCGCCGGTCCAGGAAGGGCCCGCTGCTCCTCCTGCTGTCGGTGCTGCTGGTCGGTGGCGTCGCGGCAGGCGCGTGGTGGTTCGGCTGGGAGCGCTACACCACCACCCCCGGCGTCCTGGGCCTCGACGAGGCCGCCGCCACCGTCGAGCTGGAGGACGCTGGTCTCAAGGCCGAGGCCGGCGAGCCGGCGTACAGCGAGAACGTCACCGCCGGGCTGGTCATCGCCACCGACCCGGGACCGGGCGGCAAGGTGCTGGACGGCGGCACCGTCACGCTCACCCTGTCGCTGGGCCCCGAGCGCTACGACGTGCCCGACCTCGCCGGGCAGACCGAGGACCAGGCCCAGGACGCGCTCGCCGCGACCAACCTCGCCTTCGGCGCGAGCAAGGCGCGCTGGAGCGAGACAGTCCCCGAGGGGCAGGTCATCCGCACGTCGCCGAAGGCCGGCACCACCCTCAAGCCCGGCGCCAACGTCGACCTCGTGCTCAGCCGTGGCCGCAAGCCGATCGAGGTGAAGGACTGGACGGGCAAGTCGTTCGACGACGCCTCGGCCGCGCTCGAGAAGCGCGGGCTGCAGGTCAGCGTCACCGGCGAGGAGTACAGCGACACCGTCGCCGAGGGCGACGTCATCTCGCAGGACCCGCCCACGGCCAGCCTCTTCCGGGGCGACACGGTGTCGTTCGTGGTCTCCCTCGGCCCCGAGCTGGTCGAGGTCCCGCGGGTGCAGGCGATGGGCGTCGAAGCCGCGACCGAGCTGCTCGAGGGCCTCGGCTTCGAGGTCGAGACCAAGGAGTCGGACACCTACCTCGGGCTCGGCTTCGTCGCCAGCTCCGACCCGGGGTCCGGCGAGGAGGTCCCGAAGGGCTCCACGATCACGCTGTTCCTCGTCTGACCACCTAGATTTCGTCCGTGCACGCCGAGCAGACCCGTCGTACGTCCCTGCTCGCGACGGCCGCCCTGCTGGCCCTGGCGGCGTGCTGGGGCTCGACGTTCTTCATGATCAAGGACCTCCTCGAGCGGGTCCCGACGCTCGACTTCCTGGCCCTGCGGTTCGCGATCGCCTCGCTCGCCCTGCTGGTGGTGGCGCCGAAGGCCCTCGGCCGGCTCTCCCCCGTCGTCCGCCGCCACGCGATGGTCCTCGGCCTCCTCTACGGCGTCGCGCAGATCCTCCAGACCGCCGGCCTGGCGCACACCCCCGCGAGCATCAGCGGCTTCGTCACCGGCCTGTACGTCGTGTGCACCCCGCTGCTGGCCGCCGCGATCCTCGGCACCCGGATCCCGCCGATCACCTGGGCGGCCGTCGCGCTCGCGACCGTCGGGCTCGGCGTGCTCGCCCTCAACGGGCTCAGCATCGGCTACGGCGAGCTGATCACCCTGGCGTCGGCGGTGCTCTACGCGCTGCACATCGTCGGGCTCGGCGCGTGGTCGACCGCCCAGGACGCCGTCGGCATGACGATCCTGCAGGTCATGGTGATCGCGGTGGTGTGCACGTTGGCGACCGCGCCCGACGGGATCGTCCTGCCCGACCGGGCCGCCGACTGGTGGTCGGTGCTCTACATGGCGGTGGTGGTCGGCGCGCTCGGCCTGCTCGGCCAGACGTGGGCGCAGGCGCACCTCCCGCCGACGCGCTGCGCGATCATCATGAGCATGGAGCCGGTGTTCGCCTCGTTCTTCGCGGTCTGGCTCGGCGGCGAGGACCTGACGACGCGGCTGCTGCTGGGCGGGTCGATGGTCCTGGTGGCGATGCTGACCGTCGAGCTCGCCCCGCGCCGGGTGGTCGAGGGCGAGGTCGCGCACATCGCCGTGTAGGACCCCCCGTCCCTCGGGTGGAACCCTGCATGGGTCCGTCCCCCTATCGTGGGGCCCGTGGACACGTGTGTGGCGTGCGGCGCCGAGCTGGGGGTGGGGCGGTTCTGCCTCAACTGTGGGCACCGCATCGGCGCGCCCGCGCCGGTCCCCGTCGAGCAACCACCCGCTCCGTCGTCGCCGACCGTGACCGCCACGGCTCCGGCCCGCGAGCGTCCGGCTCCGGCCGACGAGGCGCCGCCGCAGGCGTCCGACACCGCTGCCGTCCCGGCTGCCGACCCCCCTGCCGAGTCGCCCGACGATGACGACCCCGCGCCGGACGCGGACGTGGCCCCGGCCCCCGTCGTCCCGCCCGTCGTCCCACCCGTCCAGGCAGCCGACCCCACCCCGGTCCCGCCGACCAGCCCGCCCGACGTCGTACCCGACGAACCGGGCCCTCCTCCCTCGCGGCGTGCGACGTGGGACCCCCGCGAGGAGCTGCTGCCCTACGAGGAGGTCGACGACGTCGAGAGCGACCTGCCGGTGCACGGCCTGGCGTGGCTCGGGTGGGTCCTGGGCGCCGCGCTCCTGGTGGGCCTGGCCTTCCTGCTGCTGCGGGTCTTCGACACCGACGCCGACGAGGTCGCCACCGATCCCGCTGACGCCGCCACGGGCACCTCGCAGGCGCCGGACCCCGGCGCCGGGAAGACGGACGGCCCGGAGCCGACGGACGACGGCGGCGGCGGCGAGGCACCGGCCGGCGTGGGCAAGGCGCTCGACCTGGCCCGCGGCGCGACCTTCGAGGTCCCCAGCACGGCACCGCCGACCACCGACTTCGACGGCAACCTGGTGGCCTACGAGGCCAGCCAGATGGGTGACGGCAACCCGGCCACGGCGTGGCGTACGGCCGGTGACGCCACCGGCGGGACCATCACGGTGACGCTGACCGAGCCCGGCGTGGTCACCAGGGTGGGGCTCGTCAACGGCTACGCGAAGCAGGTCGCCGGGGTCGACTGGTACCCCAACAACCGCCGCATCCTGTCCGTCACCTGGGGCTTCGACAACGGCTCGTCGATCGAGCAGTCCTTCGCCGAGCGACCGGACATGCAGTGGCTCAAGATCCCGCCGGGCGAGACGAGCACCATCACCATCACGATCGACGCCGTGACACCGCCGGGCTCCGGCAGCCTCGGTCGCGACTACACCGCGATCAGCGAGGTGAGCGTCAGGGGGCGGCGAGCCGGCTGAGCACCGCGGCCGCACGCTCGGCGTCCGTGCGCGAGACATCGAGGTGGGTCACGAGGCGCACGGTGCGCGGTCCCACCGCAGCGATGCGCACACCGTCAGCGGCAGCCCGCTCCACGAACGAGGCGGCGTCCGGGCGCTCGACGACGACGATGTTGGTGTCGATGACCTCAGGGTCGAGCCCCAGCGCCTCGCCGAGCAGCCGCGCGTTGGCGTGGTCGTCGGCCAGCCGCTCGACGTGGTGGTCGAGGGCGTACGCACCGGCTGCCGCGAGCACGCCGACCTGGCGCATCCCGCCGCCCATCCGCTTGCGCCGCACCCGCGCCACGGCGATCGCGTCCGCCGAGCCGACCATCAACGACCCGATCGGCGCGCCGAGCCCCTTGGACAGGCACACCGCGAGCACGTCGGTGACGCGGCCGTAGTCCGCCAGCGGCGTCCCGGTGGCGACGTGGGCGTTCCACAGCCGCGCGCCGTCGAGGTGGACCTTGGTCTCGTTGGTCTCGGCCCACGTACGCAGCGCCCGCAGGTCCTCGATCGGCAGCACCGCCCCGCCGGCGAAGTTGTGGGTGTTCTCGACCGACACCGCGGCGGTGCGCACGAAGAACGGACCCATGTCAGGGGCGTGCATCGCCTCGATCGCCGGCAGGTCGACCTGGCCGCGCGCCTTCGTCCAGGTGCGCATCGTGAGACCGGTGATGGCGCCGTGGGCACCGAGCTCGGCGCGGGCGATGTGGGCCGAGGACTCGCACAGCACCTCCTCGCCGGGCGACACCACGCTCGCAACGGCGAGCACGTTGGCCATCGAGCCGGTCGGTGTGAACAACGCGGCCTCGTGGCCGAACATCCCCGCGACCCGCTCCTCCAGCGCCGCGACCGTCGGGTCCTCGCCGTAGACGTCGTCGCCCACCTCCGCGCGGGCCATCGCCTCACGCATCGCGTCGGTCGGGCGGGTCAGGGTGTCGGAGCGCAGGTCGATCACCCGGCGAACCTACAAGGGACCCGCGGACCGCCCGCGGGCGGGCGATCAGGCCTTGCGCAGCATCTCCGCCACGAGGAAGGCGAGCTCGAGCGACTGGACCCGGTTGAGACGCGGGTCGCAGACCGACTCGTAGCGGTGGGCCAGGCCCACCTCGTCGATCTCCTCGCCGCCGCCGACGCACTCGGTGACGTCGTCACCGGTGAGCTCGACGTGCACGCCGCCGGGCCAGGTGCCGAGGCTGCGGTGCACGTCGAAGAAGCCCTGGACCTCGTCGATGACGTCGTCGAAGCGGCGGGTCTTGTAGCCCGAGGACGCCTCGAAGGTGTTGCCGTGCATCGGGTCGCAGACCCACGCGACGTTGAGGCCCTCGGCGGTGACCTTCTCCACGAGAGCGGGCAGCCCGTCGCGGATCTTGCCGGCGCCGAAACGGGTGATGAACGTGATCCGGCCCGGCGTGTTCTCGGGGTTGAGCCGCGCGGCGTAGGCGAGCGCGTCGTCGGGCGTCGTCGTCGGGCCGAGCTTGATGCCGATCGGGTTCTTGATCTTCGACAGCAGCTCGATGTGGGCGCCGTCGAGCTGGCGCGTGCGCTCACCGATCCAGACGAAGTGCGCGGACACGTTGTAGGGCTGGTCGGTGCGCGAGTCGATGCGCGTCAGCGCCTGCTCGTACTCCAGCAGCAGCGCCTCGTGGCTCGAGTGGAAGTCGACGCGGTGGAACTCGTCGGGGTCGGCGCCGATCGCCTTCATGAAGGTGAGCGCGCGCTCGATCTCGTCGGCCATCGCCTCGTAGCGCTGCCCGAACGGCGACGTCTGCACGAAGTCGGTGTTCCAGGTGTGGACCTGGCGGAGGTCGGCGTAGCCGCCCGTGACGAAGGCACGGACCAGGTTGAGCGTGGCGGCCGAGGAGTTGTAGACGTCCACGAGCCGCTGCGGGTCCGGGATGCGGGCCTCGGGCGTGAAGTCGTAGCCGTTGACCGCGTCGCCGCGGTAAGCCGGAAGCGTCACGCCGTCGCGGGTCTCCTCGTCGGAGCTGCGCGGCTTGGCGTACTGGCCGGCGAGGCGGCCCAGCTTCACGACGGGGACCGAGGCGGCGTACGTCAGCACGACCGCCATCTGCAGCAGCACGCGCAGCTTGTTGCGGACGTTGTCGGCAGTCACGCCGGCAAAGGTCTCGGCGCAGTCGCCGCCCTGGAGCAGGAAGGCCTCGCCCCGCGTCACCGCGGCGATCTTGGCGGTCAGGTCGTCGCACTCACCCGCGAAGACCAGCGGCGGCACGGTCCTCAGTCGGGCCACGGCAGCGTCGACCGCCCCGGAGTCGGGATACGTCGGCTGCTGCTTCGGCCCGAGGGCGTGCAACTGCTCGAGGGTGGGGATCGCGGTCACCTGACAAGGGTACGGCGCGCGCCCCGCCCCACCCGAACCGTGACCGACCCCTGAACGCGTGACGCCGCGCACGCCCGGGGCGGGTGCTTCAGTCGAGGGGTGCGAGCACGCCCTCGGCGTCGTCCACGCGCAGTCCTCCCGAACGCGTGCGGCTGGCGACGAGGGTGCCGGTGACGACGGACGCGTCGGGGTAGCTGATGTGACCCGGCGCCCCCTGGCGCGACGTGGTCCAGAGCCGGTCCTCGAACCCGATCTCCCCGCGGAACTGGTGGTTCTCCAGCACCAGCCGGTCGGCAGTGGCCTGGCCGAGGACGTAGGACGCCTCACCGCGGTAGAGGAGCGACCCGTGCGACACCTGCAGGATGCCGTCGCGCTCGTGGACCGTCTGGTCGTGCACCTCACCGCTCAGGTAGACGTCGACGCCGCCGTCGACCATGGCCTTCCACAGGTCGGAGCGCACCCCCTTCTCGTAGACGAGGTTGCTGGAGTTGCGGACGCGCACCTTCGGGGTCATCGGGACGTGTCCCTGGACCATCACCCACGGCACGTCGTCCTTGCGGGCCTTCCGGAGGACACCCTCGAGCCAGCGCAGCTGCGCGGGGTCGACGGACATGTGCACGTCACCGCCGCGGCGCTCGAAGACGTCGAGCGTGACGAGCAGGACGTCGGCGTCGAGGCGTACGGCGTAGGCGGTGCGGCGGGCCTGCCCGGAGGGCCGGTCGGCGAACCGGGGCCGTCCGCCCTCGCCCGTCAGCATGTGGTCGGCGTAGATCCGCTTGAACTCGGGCACGTGGCGGCGCTTGAAGTCGATCCACGGATTGTTGCGGGCCCGCCACGGGTCGTCACCGATCTCGTGGTCGCCGAGGGCGGGGTAGGTCGTGAGGCCGCGGTCCTCGAACCGCTCACGCCAGGCGGGGAAGTAGACGTCCGCGGCGCGGCGCCAGGCCCGCAGGCGCTGGGACTGGGTCCGCACCGGCCCGAAGACGCCGGTGTGCGCGTCGTCGCGGCCCCAGCGTCCCTCGACGAGGTCGCCCGCGACGAGGACGTCGTCGGTGCCGTGCGACGCCATCTCGTCGATCACGTGGTCGAGCGCCGCGTCGTAGTCGGCGTTGGTGGAGTTCGCGACCTCTCCCGTGCGCTTGTCGACGAACTGCTTGCGCCCGTCGGCGGTGAGGTCGGCGACGTCCTGGTTGAGGAAGTCGGGGGCCGAGACGAACCGGTAGGCCCCGGCCAGCTCCGGTGCCGCCGGCACGGACGGCCGGTCGCGCGGCCCGCGCTCGGCGGCCGGTCCCACGGGCGTCGTCGAGCCGCCCCCCGGAGTGGCGTCCGAGATCGTGGGCGCCGGGTGGTCGGAGCTCGGCGTGGCGCTCGCGGTCGGCGCCGAAGGGGAGACCGTCGAGCAGCCCAGCGCGCCGGCCACCAGCAACGCCAGCACGGGCCCCACAGGTCGTTTGCTCACCCGCCCCACCGTAGACGGCAGTGCCCACGCACGCGTGCGGGACCCCGCCGTGTCGGCGGGGTGCCTCACTCGAGGTGGTCGATGTCGCGGAAGCCGGTCTTCTTGGCGCGCACGCCGCGGTTGGTCATCCAGGTCAGCGCCCAGAGGACCACACCGATGGCGAGCAGGCCGGCCGCGATCTTGTACTGCACCATGTCGGCCTCCAGGCGCGCCCACGGACCGAGGAGGTAGCCGCAGCAGATTGCACCGATGACCGGTAGCGCCGTCGGTGCGCGGAAGGCGCGCTCGGGCGTGGGGTCGCGGCGCAGGATCAGGCACGCGATGTTGACGATGGTGAACACGGCCAGCAGCAGGAGGGCCGTGGTGCCCGACAGCGCCCCCACGACCGAGGACTCCGAGTCGAGCGTGACGACGCTGATCAGGCCCAGCGCCAGGAGCGTGGTGAAGACGATGGCGGTCCACGGCGAGCGGCGGCCCGGGAGCACCTTGCCGAGGGACCGCGGCAGCACGTCCTGCTGGGCCATGCCGTAGATGAGCCGGCTCGCCATCAGCATGTTGATGAGGGCGGTGTTGGCGACCGCGAAGACCGTGAGGAACGGGAAGATCGTGTCGATCGGCAGGTCGGGTGCACCGATCTTGACGACGTCGAGCAGGATCCCGGCTTCCGCGTTGGTCGGCTCGGCGATCTGCCCGGCGGGGATGACCGCGACGACCGAGATCGCGACCAGCATGTAGATCAGCACGGCGATGCCCAGGCCGGTCAGCATCGCGCGCGGGAAGATGCGCAGCGGGTCCTGGGTCTCCTCGACCATGTTGACCGAGTCCTCGAAGCCCACCATGGAGAAGAAGGCGATGGCGGTGGCGATGGTGACCGCCATGAAGAGGCCCTTGTCGTCCGGGCTCTCGAAGACGGTGATCCGGGAGAGGTCGCCGTCACCGCGGGCGATCACCCAGACGCCGATGCCGATGACGATGGCGAGGGCCGTCATCTCGACGAGCGTCAGCAGCACGTTGAACTTCACGCTCTCGCCGACGCCGCGCAGGTTGATCGCGGCGAGCACCAGCATGAACAGCAGCGCCGTGATCAGGATGGCGCTCGGGCTGGGGTCGTCGTTGCCGAAGCCGATGAGCAGGTTGGCAGCGAGCAGGTTGGACGACGTCGAGGCGCTGGTGATGCCGGAGCAGACCACGGTGAACGCCACGAGGAAGGTGATGAAGTGGATGCCGAACGCCTTGTGCGTGTAGAGCGCGGCACCGGCGGCCTGCGGGTACTTGGTGACCAGCTCGAGATAGCTGAAGGCGGTGACGGTCGCGACGGCGAAGGCCACCAGGAACGGCAGCCAGGCGATGCCGCCGACCTGGCCGGCGATCTTCCCGGTGACGGCGTACACACCGGCACCGAGGATGTCGCCGACGATGAAGAGCAGCAGGAGCTTGGGGCCGAGCACCCGCTTGAGGTCGGTGGTCTCCGGTCCGTTGACGTCCTGCTGCTCGGCTTCCGTCGCGCTCATCGAACACTCCCCTCATCGGCCCGTGCAGCTCACGGCGCCTACCAGAATGGCCTTGCCGCGGGGGCGTGGCAACCACCGCAGCACCCGGACAACGTCGTGTCGGCGCCCGGGTCACGCCGGGAGGGCCGACGCGCGCCCGGAGGGGTGGAGTGGGACGCACCTTCCGGGCTTGTATCGATCCAACTACCCTGCTCTCCATGCCGAAGCGTGTTGCGATCCTGACCGCGGGCGGATACGCCCCGTGCCTCTCGTCGGCGGTGGGCGCCCTCATCGAGACCTACGACGCCACCGACCCCGACATCGAGCTGATCGCCTACCGGCACGGCTACCACGGCCTGCTCACCGGCAACAGCATCACCATCGGGCCTGAGGAGCGTGCCGGCGCCGCGCTGCTGCACCGCTTCGGCGGCAGCCCGATCGGCAACAGCCGCGTCAAGCTGACCAACGACGACGACTGCCGCCGGCGGGGCCTGATCGGCCGGAGCGACACGGCGCTCGAGGTCGCCGCGAAGGCGCTGCAGGCCGACCGGGTGGACATCCTGCACACCATCGGCGGCGACGACACCAACACGGCGGCGGCCGACCTGGCGGCCTACCTCGCGACCCAGGGCTCGGAGCTCACGGTCGTCGGCCTCCCCAAGACCATCGACAACGACATCGTGCCGATCCGGCAGAGCCTCGGCGCGCTGACCGCGGCCCAGCAGGCGTCCCGGTTCGCCCAGAACGTCCTCGCCGAGCACGGCTCCAACCCTCGGATGCTCATCGTCCACGAGGTGATGGGGCGGGCCAGCGGCTGGCTGACCGCCGCAGCCGCCCGCGACTACATGGCCTGGCACGCCGAGCAGGAGTGGCTCCCCGGCATCGGCCTCGACGGTCGGAAGTGGGCGATCCACGCGGTCTACGTGCCCGAGCTGGCGATCGACCTGGCCGCGGAGGCGGACCGCCTGCGTGAGGTCATGGACGAGATCGGCTGCGTCAACATCTTCCTCGCCGAGGGGGCCGGCGTCGACGACATCGTCGCCCACCTCGAGGCGTTGGGCGAGACCGTGCAACGCGACCCCTTCGGGCACGTCCAGATCGACACCATCAACCCGGGCCGCTACTTCGCCGACCGCTTCGCCGAGGCGATCGGCGCCGAGAAGAAGATGGTGCAGAAGTCGGGCTACTTCTCCCGCTCGGCACCCGCCAACGAGACCGACCTCGCCCTCATCCGCGAGATGGCCGAGCTCGCTGTCGCCTGCGCCCTCGACGGCACGGCGGGCGTGATCGGCCACGACGAGGACCACGGCGACGAGCTGCGCGCGATCGAGTTCGAGCGGATCGCCGGACACAAGCCCTTCGACGCCGGGCAGGCGTGGTTCACCGGCCTGCTCGCCGACATCGGTCAGGACGCCGGACGCCCCTGACGGCTCACGCCGCCTCCGGGGCCTCCTCCTCGACCCGGTTGGTCACGCGCTTGCCCGCCGCGGGCAGGACCTGCGGCAGCCGCTGGAGGTACGCCGCGCTGGCGAGCGCGACCAGCGCCAGGACCCACCACAGCGTCGTCTGGCCGTGGGCGAGGAGCCACGTGAACGCCACCGGCGTCACCGCTCCGCCGAGCCCCCAGCTGAGCTGGAACAGGCCGAGGTAGCGGCCGCGGAGGTGGTCGGGTGCGGCCTCGGCCGCGGTCGCGCTGAAGACCGGCCCGCCGGTGAGCTCACCGGCGGTGTAGATCGCGGCTCCGACGAGCATCACCACGATCGCCAGCCAGACCGGGAGCCAGCCGGCGACGACGAACAGGGCGTAGGCGGCGACGAAGGTCAGCTGCGCCAGGCCCATCATCCGTGCCCGCACGCGCCCGGTCATGCGGCGTACGACGAGACCCTGGCCGAGGCCGACCAGCGCCGTGTTGAGCGTGAAGATCGCCCCCACCACCCAGCCGGGCAGGTCGATCGTCTCGGCGACGTAGACCGGCAGGGCGAAGTTGAGCACCATCATCCCGGCCACGAAGCCGAGCTGCCCGAGCACGAGCCGCAGGTAGGCGGTGTCGCGCAGCACCACTCCCCAGCCCTCGACCGGGGCGTCGGCGGGATGCACCACGCGGTGGTCGGGCACGTCGAGCAGCAGGACGAAGGCGATCACGAAGGTGACCGCGTTGACGACCACCACCGACTGGTAGGCGACGTCGGTGCCGACCTGCAGCGCGAGTCCGGCGAGCACCCCGCCGATCGAGTAGCCGAGGTTGCGCACGGCCTGCAGGAAGCCGAACCACAGCTCCCGCTCCCCCGGCGCCGAGATCGCGGTGACGACGTTGCCGAAGGAGCCCCAGAAGGACTGGCGCCCGAGGTTGAGCAGAGCCGTCCACAGCGCGACGGCGAGCAGCGAGTCGGCCCACAGGTAGGCCGCCATGCCGACCGCCTGGACGAGGTTGCCGATGAGCATCATCTTCCTCGGGCCGAAACGGTCGACGAGGCTCCCGATGACGAAGGCGCCGGGCATCGTCAGCACCGCGGACAGCGACAGAGCGGACCCGACCTGCACGAGGGACAGGTCGGTCATCGCGAGGAAGTAGAGCAGCGTGATCGGCATGAACAGCCCGCTGCCGACGGTGTCTGCGACGATCGCCGCGACGAAGCGGCGGTGCTCCCCCACGCGAGGGAATCCGAGACGAGTCAGCACAGGATCACCCTAGATCGGGGGTCCGACGCCATGCCCCGGGATCCATGGGTCTCGATACGACCCGGTCACGGCCTCGCCGGCTCGGCCGTGCGGGTCACTCGACCTGCCTCCCACACAGCGGCAGCTCGTGCCTCACTGCCACTATGTTCGGCACATGACGTTCTCGATCGTGGCCCGGTCCGACGACGGCGAGTCGTGGGGCGTGGCCGTGGCCTCCAAGTTCCTGGCGGTCGGGTCCGCCGTGCCGGCAGCGGCGGCCGGGGTCGGCGCCATCGCCACGCAGGCGGACGCCAACCTCGCCTTCAAGTACCTCGGGCTGGCCCACCTCGACGACGGCGCTACCGCGCAGGTCGCCCTCGACCGGCTGGCCGAGGAGGACGAGGGCCGCGAGCACCGACAGGTGGGCGTCGTCGACTCCGACGGCAACGCCGCGACGTGGACCGGGTCCGAGTGCTTCGCCTGGGCAGGTGGGACGACCGGGCGCAGCGGCGAGCGCGGCGGCTACGCGATCCAGGGCAACATCCTCACCGGTCCCGAGGTGGTGGAGGCGATGGAGCGTGCGTGGATCGCGGCCGAGGCACAGCCCCTCGAGCGACGGCTGCTCGCGGCGCTGGCCGCCGGCGACGACGCGGGAGGTGACAGCCGCGGACGCCAGTCGGCGGCACTGCTCGTCGTACGCGACGGGGCCGGCTACGGCGGGCACGACGACGTCGCCGTCGACCTGCGCGTCGACGACCACGCCGACCCGGTCACGGAGCTGGCCCGGCTGGTCGACCTCAACGAGCTCTACCTGACGGCGTCGACCCCCGAGGAGCAGGTGCCGGTCGACGACGCGCTGATGATCGAGCTGGAGTCGCTGGCCAAGGCCGAGGGCAAGGACAGCTTCCACATGTGGGTCGGCTCGGAGAACTACGAGATGCGCGTCGACTCGGGCGCGCGGCCGGCGTGGATCGACCAGCGCATCCTCGCGATCATCCGGGGCGAGGAAGCATGAGTGTCCTCGCGATCGACGCCGGCACCACCGGCGTGACAGCCGTGGTGGTCACCCCCGACGGCCGCATCCAGGCCAAGGGCTACCAGGAGTTCCGCCAGCACTTCCCGCAGCCCGGCTGGGTCGAGCACTCCGCCGAGGAGATCTGGCAGGCGACCCTGGAGGCGACGCGCGAGGTCCTGACCAAGGTCGACCAGTCCGAGCTCACCGCGGTCGGCATCACCAACCAGCGCGAGACCGTCGTGCTGTGGGACCGCGAGACGCTCGGCTCGCCCCGCCGCGCCATCGTGTGGCAGGACCGTCGTACGGCCGACATCTGCGACCGGCTGCGCGCCGACGGCCACGAGGACCGCGTCACCGAGCTCACCGGCCTGCGCCTCGACCCCTACTTCTCCGGCACCAAGCTGATGTGGCTGGCCGAGAACGAGCCGCACACGTGGGCGCTGGTGGAGTCGGGACGGTACGCCGTGGGCACGGTCGACTCCTACCTCATCGCCCGGATGACGCGCGGCACCTGGCACGTCACCGACGTGTCCAACGCCTGCCGCACCCTGCTGCTCGACCTCGAGTCTGGCGACTGGTCCGACGAGCTGTGCGAGCTCTTCGGCGTGCCGCGTGACGCCCTCCCCGACCTGGTCCCCAACTGGGGCGAGATCGCGCCGACCGACCCGACGGTGTTCCTCGGGCTCTCGCTGCCGATCGCGGGCGTCGCCGGCGACCAGCAGTCCGCACTCTTCGGCCAGACGTGCTTCGAGGAGGGCGAGTCCAAGTGCACCTACGGCACGGGCTCGTTCATCCTCACCAACACCGGCACCCAGGTGGTGCGCAGCGACGCCGGCCTGCTGTCGACCGCGGCCTGGCGCTCCCCCGACGGCGAGCTCACCTACGCCCTCGAGGGCGCCATCTTCGTGACCGGGGCGGCGGTCCAGTGGCTGCGCGACGGGCTGCAGATCGTCGGCAACGCCGCGGAGACGGCGGCGATCGCCGCGACCGTCGACGACACCGACGGGGTGGTCTTCGTCCCCGCACTGACGGGGCTCGGCGCGCCCCACTGGGACCCGCACGCCCGCGGCACCATCCTTGGCATCACCCGCGGCACCACCCGCGCCCACCTCGTGCGGGCCACGCTCGAGGGGATCGCCTTCGAGGTCCGCGACGTGCTCGAGACGCTGCCCGAGCTCACCACGCTCCGCGTGGACGGCGGGGCGGCGGAGAACGACTTCCTCTGCCAGCTCCAGGCCGACCAGGTCGGTCGCGCGGTCGAGCGCCCCGAGATCGTCGAGACGACGGCACTCGGCGCCGCGTTCCTCGCCGGGCTCGGCACGGGGGTGTGGGGATCGACCGACGACCTGCGGGACACGTGGGCGCTCGACCGGCGCTTCGAGCCCGGTGGCGACCGTGCGGCGCTCGACGCGTCGTACGCCCGCTGGACCGATGCGGTGGAGCGGTCGAAGGGCTGGGCTGGCTGAGTCAGGTCCGCTCGCGCGCCTCGCGTGCGGCGTCGACCTCCGACCGCGCCTCGTCGACGGCCTCCTCGACCTCGGCCTGCGCGGCCTCTGCCTCGGCGAGCTCGTCGTCGACCTCCTCCAGCGTGTCCTCGAGGGCCGCGATCTGGCTGCGGAGCTCGTCGATCTCGGACTGGACCTGCAGGGTCCGCGCCTGCAGCTTCTCCACCGCCCGGCGCGCGGCGCGGTGCTCCTTCTCGTGCTCCTTGAGCACGGCGCGGGCGTCCGCGAGGCGCTCGTCGGCGGCCGCCCGGGCCTTCACGTCGGCGTCGGGATCGGGTACGACGTGGAGCTGGGGCCGCTGCGTCGGGTCGGGTGCCGGGGCCGGGCGGGACCTCGCGCTGAAGCCGAGCGCCTCGGGCAGCGCCACAGCACTGCTCAGGTCGAGGTCGCCGAGCCCGGTCGCGGACAACGACGTCACCAGCAGCCCGCTGCGCACGGCACGCGCGGCGTCCGGCTCCAGCATCGCGGCGGTGAGCGTCGCCTCCACCTGCTCGGCGACGGACTCGGTCGTCCGGACCCCCTCCTCGCGCGCCATCCGACGCGCGGACGTGGTCACTGTCGCGGTGAGCTGGCGGCGCTGCTTCGTGAACTCCCGCAGCTGGGTGGCGTCGAGGTTCTCCTGCGCCTCCCGCAGGGCCTCCCCCACGGCCAGCACCTGGTCCACCTGGTCGGGGTCGCGACGCACCAGCAGGTTGACGACCCACGCCGCGGCCGAGGCCTTGCGCAGCCCCTTGATCGAGGCGGCGAGCGCCTTGTCGGCCTTGTGCTCCTTGACGAGCGCATCGCGGGCAGGCGTGAAGTCCGCGAGTGGCAGGGCGTAGAGGTCGTCGGCGATCTCCAGCAGCGGGTCGGCGTCCGGCATGCCCCGATCCTAGGGAGCGGCGTACTCGACCTCGGTCGGGTACGGCGCCCAGGGGCACTCCTGGGTGACCCCGGTCGGGGTCCAGCCCAGCGACTCGTAGAGCCCGCGCGCCCGTCCGTTGGCCTCCAGCACCCACAGCCGTCTCGCTCCGGCGGCCTCGGCCCGGAGGAATCCCTCGCGGCCCAGACCGGCGCTCCAGTGGTCGGGGCGGACGGCCAGGTGCCGCAGCGTGGCACCGTCGTGGGCGGCGAGGACGACCATCCCCCGCTCGTCCTCGACCACCTCGACCGTCACCTCCGGGTCGTCGAGGAGCAGCGCCCAGCGCGCCAGCACGTCGTCGTCGGGGTAGGGCAGCTCGCCGAACACGTGCGCCAGCCCGGTCTGGCTCGCGATGCGCTCCAGGTCGCGCAGCGCGACGGCGTCCTCCGCCGTGGCCCGACGCCAGGTCCTCGTCCCGGTTTCCACGGCTCAACCCTAGGCGTGTCGGTGCGGACGGACGTACCCCATATCGGGGTTGAGGCGACTGACCCCGGGGTGTTCAGGTGAGGGTCGGCGTTCCGTCCGGGACGACGTCGTGGTGGGGCCATGGGGGTGTGGTCGGAATGCGTCGACTCTCAGCAGTACTGGCGGCCGCGTGCCTGCCACTCATCGCCGGGGCACCGGCCGGGGCTGACGTCCCGGCACCGTCACCGGCCCGTGTCAACGTCGTGCAGGCCGTGCCCGGGGCGACGGTCGACGTGACCGTCGACGGTCGCCCGGTCGCCGGCGGCGCCGGCGTCGGCGAGGTGCTCGGGCCGTTCGAGCTCGCGCCCGGCAGCCACGAGATCTCGTTCCGCGGCAAGGGCGTCAAGGTGGAGTCGACCCTCGACGTCGGGGCCGGCGACACCAGCGACGTCGTGCTGCACCTCCCTGCGGACGTCGGGGGCGACCCGGTGGTCCACTCCTACGTCGCCCCGGCCGGACCGATCGGTCCCGGCAAGGCCCGCGTCCTGCTCGCCCACACGGCGACCGTCGCGCCCGCCGACGTCGAGGTCGACGGCCAGACGGTGTTCACCAACATCGCCAACGGCGAGTTCGCCGACGCCGACGTGCCGGAGGGCACGATCAGGGTGGCGCTGCTGCCGTCGGGCGCGGCCGGCGCCGACCCCATCCTCGGTCCGCTCGACGTGGCCCTCAAGGCCCGCACCCTCTCGATGATCTACGCCTACGGCAACCCGCGCGACGGCTCGATGAACGTCATCGCCCACACCGTCGACCTGGCGGCCGACGGCAGCGTCCGGCCCTCGCGCATCGAGACCGGGTCGGCGGGGCTGGTCGGGGGCCGGGTGACCACCTTCAACGGCTCGACGGCCGCAGGCGACCGCGGCCTGCTCCCAGCGGTCGGAGCCCTCGGCGCGGCGCTCCTCGTGGCGCTGGGCGCCTCCGGCGTGGGACTGCGGTGGCGCCGCTCGCGCCTCGTGCCGCCCACCGGATGAGCGTCCGCACCCGCGCGCTCATGATCTCCGCCTGCCTCGTCGTGGCCACCGGCTGTGCCGGCAGCACCGACTCCACCCGTGCGGACACCCGGTCGCCCTCCTCGTCGTCCGAGTCCGCCCCGTCCTCCACTCCTTCCCCGTCCTCCGCCGAGCCCGTGACCCCCGCCCGGCGCGCCGAGTCGGTCGTGGCGCCGCGGCGGCCGGTCCGGGCGACGCTGCCCAGCGGGCGCGTCGTACCCGTGTCCGGGGCCGGCACCACGGGCACCGGGGTGCTGGACGTGCCCGACGACGTGGACGTCGCGGGGTGGTGGCGCGGCGGCTCGCGCATCGGCGACCCGTTCGGGTCGATCCTCGTCGCCGCCCACGTCGACTCCGACTCCGAGGGCCTGGGCCCGTTCGCGGAGCTGCTCACGGTCCGTGAGGGTGCGCGGATCCGCCTCGAGGCCCACGGCCTGCGCCAGGACTTCGAGGTGCGGTCGCGCCGGCTGGTGCCGCAGGGCAGCCTCGTCGACGACGCCTGGATCTACGACGCTGCGGGCGACCTGCGGCTGACCCTCGTCACCTGCGCGCCGCCGTACGACGCCTCCCGCGGCGGCTACCAGAACCTGGCCGTGGTCACGGCCGTGCCCCTCGGCCCGCCGGAGGCGACGTGAGCCCGAAGAAGCCGTACCAGAAGCGGCTCCCGAGCGTCCTTCCCCCGGCCCCGCGCCGTGCCCCGGCGCAGGAGGCGATCCGGCCGCGCCCCGCTCCCCCGCGCGCACGCCGTTCCCCGCCGGCGGGCCTGTCCGCGGCCCCGCCGGTCAGCCCGCCCGTTGTCCAGCCGCCCACCCCCGCACCTGTCGAGGCCGCTGCCCCGACCACGACGGCTCCGGACGCCGCGCGATCCCCGGTTGAGCAGGACGCCGTCGCCGCACCGACAGCCGCGCCGCCCACCGAGCCGGCAGCCATGCCAGTCCCTCCTCCGACGGGACCCGCCCCGCGTTCCGGACGCCAGTCCCGCAGGACGCTCGCGCTCGTGGCAGCTGCCCTGGTGGGCGTGGTCGCGGGCGGGGTCGTGGCGTGGCAGGTCGTCGGACCCGGTCAGCAGTCACGCACTCCGACCGCGTCGTTGCCGATCGACGGCTGGCCGATCGCCGCGGAGTCGCGCGCCGTGACCGAGGTGCTGCCCGGCGGTGACCTGGAGGTCACCCACTGGATCCACGCGGAGGACCCGATCGGCGAGCTGAGCCTCACCCTGCCGGAGCTCGACGGCGCGGAGATCTCGGCGACCGGCGTGGAGGTCACCGCCGACGGACGTGCGGCGTCCGGTCCCGCGACCGTCGCGCCGAGCGGCGCGACGTACGCCTTCGCGGACGCGACCCGCATCCAGGTGCGCTACCGGATGTCAGGTGCGGTGGAGCTCAGCTCGTCCGCGGACGGCCGCGGACTCGCCACCACGACGTCGCTCGACGTCTCCGCGACGCAGGCGCGCGACGTCCGGGTGGTGCGGTCGCAGGAGGTGCTGTCGCTCGCGTGCGCCGCGCCGGAGGAGCAGCCCCTCCCGTGCGGGACGTCGGAGGGCGACGACCAGTGGCGGGTGGAGCTCACCGGCACCGACGCCGGGAGCCGGGTGCTCGCCGTCGTGACCGTCCCGTCCTGAACGAGCGGTTCAGGCGTTGCCGTCGAGGCCGTTCTCGATGGCCCAGCGGGTCAGCTGCACGCGGTTGTTCATCTGCAGCTTCCGCAGGGTGTTCTGGACGTGGTTCTGCACGGTGCGGTGCGACAGGACCAGGCGCGCGGCGATCTGCTTGTAGCTCATGCCGGTCGCGACCATCTTGAGGATCTCGGTCTCCCGCTCGGTGAGCTGGTCGCGCGGGTCGTCGGCCGGGCCGTCCGCGATGCGCCGGAACTCCCCCAGCACGAGACCGGCGAGGCCGGGGGTGAAGACGGTGTCGCCGTCGGCGACCCGCGTCACGGCGTCGATGAGCTCGGCGCTCGAGGCCGACTTCACCAGGTAGCCCGTCGCGCCGGCCTTGATCGCCTCCAGCACGTCGTCCTGCTCTCCGCTGGCCGAGAGGATCAGCACCCGGGCCGTCGGGTCGTGCTCCAGCATCATGCTGGTGACCTGCACCCCGCTGTGGTCGGGCAGCTGGAGGTCCAGCACGACCACCTGCGGCGCCGCCGCCGGGAACCGCGCCATCGCCTCACGCCCGTTGGCCGCCACCGCCACGACCTCGTGGCCGGCCGCCTGCAGGTCGCGCTCGACCGCGTCGCGCCACATCGGATGGTCGTCGACCACCATCACCCTCACCATGGATCCCCCTCCCGGTTGGACCGCAGCGTAGACCGCTCAGTCGCCCGGCGGGACGTAACGACCACGCCGGTGGACGAGCGGTTCGGGATCGTCGCCGACCACGACCTCGTCCAGCGTGCAGGTCACCAGCCGCGACCAGCCCACCTCGACCTCGGTCTCGACGCTCACCAGCGCCCAGGCGGCAGCGGTGGCGAGCCGCGGACCGTGCGTGCTCTGGTCCCATGCGGCCATCCGCCACGGGCCGCCCGGCGCCGGGGCGACGCCCGCAAAGGCGTCCGCCAGGTCGCGGTCCGACCACGACAGCAGCTGTACGACGCCCCTGCCGGTCCCGAGCAGCAGCTCGGTGAGGTCGGCGTCGGGGTCGAGCAGCGCGAGCACCCGTCCCGGCTCGCCGCCGGCCACCAGCCACGACGTGACCGTCAGGCCCGCCCGTCCGGCGTCGTCCCCCGCCGTCCAGAGGGAGACCGCCCCACCGAGGCGCCCGCGCAGGCGTCGTACGGGGTCGTCGGGGGTCGGGAACGGGTGGCCGGCGTGGATGGTCACGCGGTCACGCTAGCGGGACCGTCAGCTCCCACTCGGTGCCCCACTCGCCGCTCTGGACGGTGGCAGTGCCGCCGAGGCCCTCGATGCGGCCGCGGATCGAGGAGGCGACGCCGAGTCGACCCTCGGCCGCGGCCTCGACCACCCGGCCCGGGGGCATGCCGGGACCGTCGTCGCGCACGGAGACCGTGATCGCGTCGGGTGCGGCCTCGGCCAGGATCCACGCTCCAGCGTCGGGTCCGACGTGGGCCAGCACGTTGTCGAGGCACGCCTTGGCAGCAGCGACGGTCTCGGCGCCGATGTGCTCGTCGACCAGGACGGCGCCACCCGGCGTCGCCACCTCGACCCGCACCGGGTGCGCGGTGGCCATCGCCTCGAGAGCGCCGGCGAGGTCGACCCTGCCGCCGGACCGGGCAGGCACCGTGTCCTGCTGCCGGATCAGGGAACGCAGCCCGCGCTCCTGCTCGCCTGCCAGCCGGCCGAGCTCGGCCCACTGCCCGCCGGAGGCGGCACCCTGGCGCTGCACCATCGCGAGCACCTGCAGCACGCCGTCGTGCACGGCGCGCGCGAGTCGGGTCCGTTCCTCCGCCGCCGCGGCGGCATGCTCGGCCGCGTCCCGCTCCCGCGCCATCCGCTGCAGCGACTCGCACATGTAGCCGACGATCGGCCCGCCGATGAGCACCAGGAAGACGTTGCCGTAGTTGCCCTGGTCGACCGCCTCACGCGGCAGGAGGTCCGCCAGCGACAGGGCGACCGCGGCCACGAGACCGCCCTTCCAGTGCCAGTGGATCGCCCACGCCAGCAGCGCGCCCATCACCCAGAAGCCGGGCAGCGTCGCGTTGAAGCTCTCCGACTTCAGCCACGGGGTGACGCCGATCGCCGCCACGGCGATCAGCAGGTCGGCGACGAGCAGCGCGGGCGTACGCGTGGAGCGCCGGCCGTAGAGCCAGATCGCGACGCCGGTCCACACCACCAGGGCCAGGACCACCGCCAGGGCGAGGGTCGGACGGGAGAAGCTGTCGCGCCGGTAGGCGTTGAGGGCGACCATGTTGATCGTGACCACGACCCGCACGATGGCGAGCGCGGAGTAGAGCCGGTCCTCGACAGCGAGGGCGGAGTCGGCCCGCGGCTGCTGCTGCCGCGGGTGCGGGTCGGCGTTCAGGACGCCTTCTGCTCAGGCCCGTCCTCGGCCTGCTCGCGCGCCGCCTTCTCCCGCTCGGCCTTCTCGCGCTCGGCCTGCCTGGCCTTCTCCTTGTCGAGCTCCTTCGCCTTGCTGGCGTAGAGGTCGACGTACTCCTGCTCGGAGAGCCGCATGATCTCGTACATGATCTCGTCGGTGATCGAGCGCAGGATGTAGCGGTCGTTCTCCATGCCGGCGTAGCGGGAGAAGTCGAGGGGCTTGCCGAAGCGCACGACCGGGCGCGTCCACGTGCCGTAGACCTTGCCGGTCGGGGCCACGACGTCGGTGCCGACCACTGCGCACGGGATGACCGGGGCGCCGCTCTCGAGCGCGAGCCGGGCCACGCCGGTCTTGCCGCGGTAGAGCTTGCCGTCGTGGGACCGGGTGCCCTCCGGGTAGATCCCGAACAGGTCGCCCTCGGCGAGGATCTTCATCGCCGACTTCATGGCGCCCTCCGCGGCGTTGGCGCCCGACCGGTCGATCGGCACCTGCCCTGCCCCGGTGAAGAACTTCTTCTGGAACCAGCCCTTGATGCCGGGGGTGGTGAAGTACTCGGCCTTGGCCACGAAGGTGACCCGCCGGGTGAGCGTGAGCGGCATGAACAGCCAGTCGGCGTACGACAGGTGGTTGCTGGCGAGGATCGCGGGACCCTCCTCCGGCACGTGGTCGATGCCGTAGGCCTTGGGCCGGAACACGAGTCGCAGGACCGGCCCGAGGGCGATCCACTTCAGGAACCAGTACAGCACGGTCCGAGACTATCCCTGCTGCTCGCTGGTGACCCGCTCGATGAACGCGGCGGACTCCGCGAAGATCCGCGGGGCGTCGTTGTCGAGGGTGGCCACGTGGTAGCTGTCCTCCAGCAACCGTTCCTCGAAGTCCTTGGACGACAAGCTGGCGTGGAGGGCCTTCGACGTCGAGATGTCCGCGACGTGGTCGTCCTTGGAGCGGAACGACAGCACCGGGATGGTGACCTTCGGCAGGTCACGTCGCAGCTGCGACCACCCGGTGGACATCTCGTACGCCGCCTTCAGCGGCATGACGGGGTAGGCGACCTCGTCCATGCCGGGCTTCTTGATGTCGTTCCGGATCCCGGGGAAGGCAGGCACCACCCGCTTGAGGACGGGCAGCAGCACCGCGTCCTTGCGCAACGTGTCGACGGCCGCGTTGACCAGCACGAGGCCGGTGAGCTCCTCGCCGCGGTCTGCGGCGAGGCGCAGGCACAGCGACGCGCCCATCGACAGGCCGACAGCGAAGACTGCGTCGTTCTCGGCTGCGAGCGTGTCGAACGCCCCCTCGACGGTCTCGACCCAGTCGGACCAGGTGACCTTGTTGCAGTCCTGCCACCGGGTGCCGTGGCCGGGCAGCAGCGGCATCTCGACGGCGTACCCGCGCGCTGACAGCTCCTCCGCCCACGGCCGCATCGAGGCGGGGCTACCGGTGAAGCCGTGCACGACGAGCACACCGACGCGCCGACCACCGGTCAGGGCCGGGTTGGCGGGGGTGGACATCGGCGCGACCAGGGTGGGGTCGAGGGGTGCGGCCTGCGCGCCGCGGAAGGGGATCCTCACGGGCACAGTGTGCACCAGCCGGGCACCTGTGAGGCCCCGAACGTCGTGTCGCCGGGTGGTCGAGGTACGAGCGCAGGGAGCGTGGAGACCACGCCCCCGCTACCGTAGATCCCGTGAGTCGCCCGGAGGACGAGAGCCGCACCGAGCTCGCGTGGCGCGAGATCGTCGAGAACTACGGCGAGCGCGCTGTCCTGGACGACCCGTCGGCCCCGTCGGACGAGGTGGCACCCGCCCCCGAGGGTCCCTCCTCCGACGCTCCCGCGAGCCCCGGGAGCCAGCCGTCAGACGACCTGCCGGAGCACCTGCAGGACGACGACGAGGTGGAGCGACGCGAGCAGGCCATCGCGAAGGCCGAGCGCTTCCGGCCACCGCCGGCGCCCCCGTTCCCCGTCCCCCGCACGTGGCAGCGTGGGCTGGCCTGGGCCGGGATCTTCGTGGCTCCCCTGATCGCCCTCGTGATCGGTCTGTTCTCGATCTACGTCAACCCGCTGGTCGGCTGGGTGCTGGTCGGGTGGTTCGTCGGAGGGTTCGGCTACCTCGTCCTGGAGATGCCCAAGTCTCCCCGCGACCCCTGGGACGACGGCTCACGCATCTGAGCCGCGCCCCCGACCTCGCTCCGGCGTAGGGTCTGCCGGGTGGGGGCGCGGGAGACGGTCGAGGTCACAGGACACCTGATGGACAGCGGCATCCTGTCGCGCGTCCTCGACGACATCCGTGAGTACGGCGGCGACTTCGTCATCGAGGAGTTCGACGTCGGCCACGAGGCGCACGACCCGAGCAGCGCCCGCATCACGGTCGAGGCCCCGGACGACGACTCGCTCCAGCGCCTCCTCATGCGCCTGCAGACACGTGGCGTCAACCAGCTCGCCCACGGCGACGCCGCGGTCGCGACCTCCGAGCAGGACGGCGTGCTGCCCGACGGGTTCTACGCCACCACCAACCTCGCGACGCAGGTCCGCCTGGGAGGCCGCTGGTACGACGTGGACCGCCCCGAGATGGACTGCGGCCTGGTCGTCGAGGCGTCGGCCGCAGGCGAGCCGCGGGTGCGGACGGTGCCCATGTCCGACGTCACTCGGGGCATGCGCATCGTGGTCGGCGCGGCCGGCATCCAGGTGAGCGTGCCCAGCTCCACCCCCTCGGTCGAGGCGATCCGCCCGTTCGACTCGGACCACGGTCCGGAGCGCCCGCAGACGGTGCTGGTGCGCCAGGTGGCCGACGGGATGCGGGAGGCACGGGCCGCGGGCACCCGGTTGCTGTGGGTGGCCGGCCCCGGCGTCGTCCACGCAGGCGGCGTACCGGCCATGGCAGCCCTCGTGCGGGCCGGCTGGGTCGACGTCCTCTTCGCCGGCAACGCGGTGGCCGCGCTCGACATCGAGACCGCGCTCTACGGTGCCGGCCACGACAGCACGTCCCCGCCCGGTCACGAGCACGGTCACGAGCACCGGGTCCGGGCGGTCAACGCGATCCGCAAGGCCGGCTCGATCGAGCGCGCGGTGCGCGACGGCGTGCTCGCGAGCGGCATGATGCACGCGCTCGTCACAGAGGGGAAGCGCTTCGTCCTCGTCGGGTCCGTCCGCGACGACGGCCCGCTCCCCGAGGTCCACACCGACATCGTCGAGGGCCAGCGAGCCATGCGCGACGAGATCTACGACCTCGGCTACTGCCTGATGATGGCGACCCAGCTCTACGCCGTCGCCACGGCCGGCATCCTTCCCGCGTCCGTGCCGCTCGTCTGCGTCGACATCAACCCGGCCACCGTCACACGGCTCGCCGACCGCGGCACCGGCCAGGGACGCGGCATCGTGACCGACGTCGGCCTGTTCCTCGAGCAGCTCGCCCTCGAGCTGGTGGCCGATTGATCTCGGTCACGAGACCAGCAGGGCGCCCCCGATCATGCCGGCCAGCGGGCCCAGCTCGGCCGCGAGCAGGTCGGGGACCCGGCGATGTGCGGCGCCCACGAGGGTACGACGAAGCGCGTCGCGCGCGGGGTCGAGCAGCCGGTCACCGGCGGCCGACACGCCACCACCGATGACCACCACCTCGGGGTCGAGGGCAGCGACCAGGTTCGCCACACCGATGCCGAGCCAGTCGCCGACGGACGCGAAGGCCCGGCGCGCGACGAGGTCGCCCTGCTCGGCCGCGCTGGTGACCATGGGCCCGGTGACCCGGTCCGGGTTGCCGTCCGTCATGTCCCCGAGGACCGACGGCTGCTCGACCATCAGGGCGCGGGCGTTGCGGACGAGCGCGTTGCCCGAGGAGTACTGCTCCCAGCAGCCCCGCCGGCCGCACTCACAGGGTTGCCCGTCGGGCACGACCTGCATGTGACCGAACTCCCCCGCCATCCCGTTCGCGCCCCGCACCACCCGTCCCTCGAGCAGCACGGCACCCCCGATGCCGGTGCCCATGGTGACCATCAGCGCCGAGGCGGCGCCCTTGGCCGCGCCGTAGCGGGCCTCGGCGCGCGCCGCGCAGTTGGCGTCGTTGTCGAGGCCGACCGGGCAGCCGAGGCGCTCCTCGAGCAGGTCCTTGAGCGGCTCGCCCTGCCAGGGCAGGTGGGGTGCGAACATGACGCGATCACCCGCCGAGTCGACGAAGCCGGCCGCGGCGACCCCGACCCCCGTGAGGGGCGCGCTGCCCGCGGCCTCGAGGATCGCCTCGACCAGCGCGTCCTCGACCCGAGCGGTCACCACGCGACGCCCGGGCGTCGTCCGCAGCGCCGTGCGCACGACCCGCCCCGCGTCGTCGAGCACTCCCGCCAGCACCTTGGTACCGCCGATGTCGACCCCGACCACCACGCCGGGCGGTGACTCGCTCATGCGTCCTCAGGCCAGTCGTCCGTGAGCTCCACGTGCTCGACGTCGTGCGTGGCGCCGGGTGTGCGCGGGGCAGTCGCGAGGAACGCCGCTGCTGCCTGCGCGAGCGAGGTGGCCGCAGCGGACAGGTGTGACGTCACCTCCGGGCTGACCTGGCGGACCGCACTGATCGTGCGGCACAGGGGGCAGACCGTGCACTCAGCGCCGCCCGTGGCGAGGTGGTCGTTGAGCTCGTGCGCGGACGCGGCGGCCTGCGACGCCAGTCCTGACAGGCCGTCACCGGCCTCGACCCCGTGCTCGCGCGCCCAGCCGGACAGCGCGCCGAGGAGCTTGGCCGCCTCCTCGCCGAGCGAGCCGACCTCGTCGCGCCCGGCGTCGGTCACGAGAACTCCTCCGGCAGCTCGGCCGGCGCTGTGAACCGGACCTGGAGCTGACCGTCGCGCACACGCGCACCGGCCACGCGGTGCCGCGCGAATCCCGTCGGCAGCGTCACGAGACGACGGTACGACGCGACCGAGACGATCAGCTCGTCGCCCTTGCGCACGAGGCCGACGTCGTCCTGGGCGGCCAGGGGCAGGGGAAGCGACAGCACGAGCCCGGCCGACGTGGTGCTGACCGACATCGCTGGCACGGACGCGCCGGGCGCGATCGGGTCCACGTCGTCGTAGACCGATGCCGCGAGGTCGAGCAGCTCGTTGCGCCCCACCGGCTCGGCCGCCCGGTAGACCGACGTGCGCAGCTCTAGCCCGGCGAACGAGTCGGCGGCCTCGTCGAGGTGGCGCGCCTGCGCGGCGACCCAACTGCGCCGCCACTCGTCGGCACCTCCGTCGGGGAAGACGCGGTTCACGATCGCCGTGTCGACGCGGTAGCCGAAGAGCGTCAGGAACGTGTAGGCGCGACGGGCCTCGGCCAGCACCACCGACTCAGGCGTCAGCACCAGGCGGACCGACGTCTCCGGACCGGTCAGCACGGCGCGTACGTCGTCGAGGTCGGCGTGGAGCCGCTCGATCGCGTCGAACACCGAGTCCTCGGGCATCGGCACGCCCGCCGCCCGGGTCAGGACGGGCTTGAGCGCCTTGACGACGCGTCGCTCGACGGGGAGGACGCGGGTCATGTACCACCCGAGGGCCTCCGGGAGGGCGAGGAGCCGCAACGTCTCGGCGGTCGGCGCGCAATCGACGACCAGCACGTCCCACTCCCCCGACCGCGCCTGGGCGCGCACCTCGAGCAGGGCGAGCACCTCCTCTGCGCCGGGGATGACCGTCAGCTCCTCGGCGGCGACGGGGTCGACCCCCGCCACGTCGAGCACGCTCAGGAGGTAGCCCTGGATGTCGGCCCACGACCGCTCGAACCGTTGCTGTGCGTCGACGTGCTGCACCCACAGGTCCGGGGCGGCCTCGGTCGGCTCCGAGGTGGCAGGCACGTCCAGCGCGTCGGCCAGCGAGTGGGCGGCGTCGGTCGACAGCACGAGCGTCCGGTGGCCGGCCACCGCGCTGGCGCACGCCGTGGCGGCGGCCAGGGTCGACTTCCCCACGCCGCCCTTGCCGGTGAACAGCAGGATCCGCATGCCCGGACCGCGGGTCAGAGCGACTCGACGCGCTTCTTGAGGCCCTTCAGCGCGGCGTCGATGAGGATCTTCTCGCCCTTGCGCTTGAGCATGCCGATCAACGGGATGCTGACGTCGAGCGCGAGCCGGTAGGTGACCTCGGTGCTGCCGTCGCCACGGTCGACCAGGGTGTAGGCGCCGTCGAGCGCCCGGAGCATGTTGCCCTCGACGAGGGTCCAGGTGACCTCGCGGTCGCCGTCCCAGTCGTAGGCGAGGGTGTACTCGTCCTTGATCGGCGAGACGTCGAGCGCGAAGTAGACCTGGTCGGCCCGGTCGCCGGTCCCCGGGTCGACGACCTCCGCCTTCTGCACGCCCTTGGCCCACTCGGGGTAGGACTCGAAGTCGGCGATGACGGCCATCACGTCGGCCGGAGGAGCGTCGACGACGATCGACGAGGAGGTCTGTTCGGCCATGGCCGGAGCCTAGCCCACGGGTCCGGCCGGCCTGGGCCGGTGGCACCGGGCGTTCTCGGGGCGGCTGATCGGGCGATAGCCTGCGGACCGCAGTCCCCACCCTTCAGGAGGTTCATCGTGCGGGAGTACGCGTCGCCGCTCAGCATCACCATCCCGTCCACCGGGAACCTCACCGACGACGTGGTCACCAACGGCCGCGACTTCGCTGACACCGTGGTGTTCAGCCGACGCTCAGGCGACGTGTGGTCCGACGTCACCGCCGCCGAGTTCCTCGACGAGGTTCAGGCCGTCGCCAAGGGGCTGGTCGCCGCCGGCGTCGAGGCCGGCGACCGCATCGCGATCCTCTCCAAGACCCGCTACGAGTGGACGCTCCTCGACTACGCCATCTGGTTCGCCGGCGCCGTCACCGTGCCGATCTACGAGACGTCCTCCGCCGAGCAGATCGGCTGGATCCTCGAGGACTCCGGTGCCCGCGCCATCGTGGCCGAGGGCCCGGACCACCTCGCCCGGGTCCGCGAGGCCCGCCGGTCCGGCGACCTCGCCGAGCTGCAGCACGTGTGGTCGCTCCAGGACAACGCTGTCGACGTCCTCGGCCGCCTCGGCTCCGACATCTCCGACGACGTGCTCGAGCAGCGTCGTACGACGGCAACCCCGCAGGACGTCGCCACGCTGATCTACACCAGCGGCACGACCGGCAAGCCGAAGGGATGCATGCTCACCCACGGCAACTTCATGTTCGAGCTCGGCGTCGCGGTCGACGAGCTGGCCGACCTCTTCGACACCGACGACGCCTCGACCCTGCTGTTCCTGCCGCTCGCCCACGTCTTCGCGCGCATCATCCAGGTGGGTTGCGTCAAGAGCCGGGCCAGGATGGGCCACAGCGCCGACATCAAGAACCTGGTGACCGACCTCGGCGAGTTCAGGCCGACCTTCATCCTGGCCGTGCCGCGCGTGTTCGAGAAGGTCTTCAACAGCGCCTCCCAGCGGGCCACCGCCGACGGGCGGGGCAAGATCTTCGACCGCGCAGCAGACGTCGCGATCGCCTGGTCGCGGGCGTCCGACGGCAAGCGGGTGCCGGTGCGCTTGCGGGCGCAGCACGCGCTCTTCGACCGCCTGGTCTACGGCAAGCTGCGCCAGGCGCTCGGCGGGAGCTGCGCGTACGCCATCTCCGGCGGCGCGCCGCTCGGCGACCGGCTCGGCCACTTCTACCGCGGCATCGGCCTCACCGTGCTCGAGGGCTACGGCCTGACCGAGACGACGGCCGCCCTGTCCGCCAACCTCCCCGACGCGACGAAGATCGGGACGGTCGGTCGCCCGCTGCCCGGCACGAGCGTGCGCGTGGCCGACGACGGTGAGCTGCTCTTCCGCGGCGGCCAGGTCTTCGCCGGCTACTGGCGCAACGACGAGGCGACGACCGAGGCGGTCGGCCGCGACGGCTGGTTCCACACCGGGGACGTCGGCGAGGTCGACGACGAGGGCTTCGTCCGCATCACCGGCCGCAAGAAGGAGATCCTCGTGACAGCCGGCGGCAAGAACGTCGCGCCCGCCGTCCTGGAGGACCGGCTCCGGGCCCACGCGCTCGTCGACCAGTGCCTCGTCGTCGGTGACGGACAACCGTTCATCGGCGCGCTCGTCACCATCGACCGCGAGACGTTCCCAGCCTGGGCCGAGCAACACGGCAAGTCCGCGGACCTCGACGCCCTCATCGACGACCCCGACCTGGTCGTTGCGGTCCAGCAGGCAGTCGACGAGGCCAACAAGGCGGTCTCGAAGGCCGAGTCGATCCGGAAGTTCACCATCCTGCGCGGTGAGTGGACCGAGGAGGGCGGGCAGCTCACGCCCAGCCTGAAGCTGAAGCGACGCGTCGTGATGCGCGAGTCGCGCGAGGAGATCGAGGCGCTCTACCTCGGGTGACCATGGCGACGGGCTAGACCATGACTAGGTGGGACTAGTCCCTTCGGGCTACCCGAACGCCATGATCGGGTGGTTTGCTCGGTTTAGCCCCCGAGCTGGACGACGACGGCACTACGTTCATGCCGCTGCAAGGAATCGGGCCCTCGCAGACGTCATCCGGCGAAAGGGTACGAGTGATGCGTCGACGCAAGAACCACGAGCGGGGAGCCGCTGCGGTCGAGTTCGCGCTCGTCTCGCTCATCCTGGTGACCCTCGTCGGAGTGGTGTTCCAGTTCGCGGTCTACCTCTGGGCCTTCCAGGCTGCCTCGAACGGCGCCCGCGAAGGGGCCCGGGCCTGGGCCGTCAACCCGTGCGCGACTGTGGCCAACCAGGCCAAGGTCACCACGGCTGTGACGCCCGCCGCGCGCACGAGCTCGGTCTCCTCGAACGCGGCCCTCACCAAGGCGTCCGGCAACACGGCAAGCAACTGGGAACCCGGCGACACCGTCACCGTCACCGTGAAGATGAAGCCGAAGGCGCTCGGGTTCAACCTCGTGCCCGGTTGGGACTTCAACGCGGACATCACCAAGACCGCCACCGCGCGCGTCGAAGACGTACAGGGGTGCCCGTGAGGTATCTGCGCAGCTTCCGGAAGCCGATCGCCGACCGCCGTCACGACGAGGCGGGAGCCATCGCGGTCATGGTTGCCCTGATGGCGATGGTCATCCTGGGCATGGCCGCCGTGGCGATCGACATGGGACAGGTCTATGCCAAGCGGGCATCGCTCCAGAGCGCGGCCGACCAGGCCGTCCTCGCCGCTGCGGCCGAGCTCGATGGCACCACGGTCTGCACGGCCGGCGCGATCAACGCTGCGAAGAACTACCTCATCAGCAACTGGATCGACCAGGGCGGCGACCCCAAGGCGGTTGGCGACATCAACCTCGACGGGTCGCCTACTGACGGCAACGGCTACATGAACTGCAACAAGTGGCGGGTGGAGCTGTGGACCCCCACCGCGAAGGTGAACCTCGGGCTGGCCAAGGCAGTGACGTCCAGGGACAGGATCGATGTCCCGGCGTCCGCGGCCGCCGAGGTGCGCTCGCCGCGCCTCGCGACGATGCCGTTCTACGCGACTCCGGCCTGCAGCACTGGCATGCAGGTGCTGTCGACCAACAGCAGTGGCCTGTCGACGCCGCCAGTCATCCCGCTCGTGCCGAGCTCGGCCAGCCTCGCTTCGGCGAACCTGTCCGGTCTATCGCAGTCGAGCACTCCGATCGGCACTGGCGTGGCGAGCCTCGTCATCACGGGCTCGAACTTCACCTCGTCAGGCGGCGTCACGGCAGTCGGCTTCACGAATGCCTCCGGCGACCACTTCCAAGTGGCGGTGGGCAGCGGCGCGGTCGTCAACAGCAGTTCCAAGATCACGGTCGCTCCAGTTCCAACGGGGGTGACCAACGTCGAGGACACCTGGTACGTCCGGGTCCTCCAGGACGGCAAGTGGTCAGCCAACGACGGCAACGCCACGAGCGGTGTCACGAAGTTCACTGTCGGGGACGAAAAGCTCTACTGCATGGACAGCGTCAGCGGAAACTTCGGGTCGCTGGGCATCGAGCGAACTCCGGCGGCGAGCAACCCCAACACGTTGATCTCGCTCAACGTCGCACTGGGCATCGACCACGAGCTCGGGACCATGCCAGGCGCACCGTCGGCACCCAACCTCTGCAACGGCGTATCGGGGGCGATGACGAACCCGGTCGACGGCCAGAACTGCGTGCCGACCGACACCGGGCTGCCGGCCAATGCCCTCGAGGAGGGCATGATCACGGGGATCAACGGGAACCCGGGCCGGCTCAACAAGCCCGCCACGTCCCCGTGCGCCCGCTCCAACATCAATGTGTCGGGCTACAGCTTGAACGACGACGTCCTGAGTTGTTTCTTCACGGACCCGTCGATCCGGGTCGGCGACGTCACCAAGTCGACCTACACGGGCGAGCCGGTCATCAGTCCAGCGATCTTCGACTCCCCGCGCTTCGTCTGGGTGCCGCTCATCACCGACCCGCCCAACGGGAAGAAGGACGTCTCGATCCAGGGTTTCAAGCCCGGTTTCATCACGGACCAGCCGGCATCTGGCACCAAAGGCAGCCCCGGAGCCACCACCCCGGGTGTCCCCAACGGCTTGACGCTGAGCGGCACCAAGGTGCGTGAGATGAGGGTCTGGTTCATCAACAACGACGCACTTCCCGCCGGGACGACCGCTGAGGGCCACGAAGTGGCCTACCGCGGGACTGGCGCGAAGGTGATCGTCCTCGTCGACTGACCGACCACGCTCGGTCCCTTTCCCACCTCGCTACTCCCGACCCTGTCCCTCGAATGAAGGAACTCTTCATGGCTCGCCGTTCCATGCTGCTCATCGTCGCCATCCTGATCGCATCGCTCGGCACTGCGATGATCGTGCTCTACGTGCGAGGCATCGACGATCGCGCCACCCAAGGCCAGGAGCTGGTCGAGGTGCTCACCGCGACCGATGTGATCGAGGCCGGCGAGACCGTCAGTGCCGCACAGGAGGCCGGGAAGTTCGAGGCGAGGGAGGTACGTCGCGACGACATGGTCGCCGGTGCCCTCGACAGCACGGCATCGATCACCGACCTGGTCGCCCTCGGCACCGTCTACCCCGGCGAGCAGGTCATCTCTGACCGATTCGGCACGCTCGGTGACATCGAGAATCTGGTCATCCCAGACGACAAGATGGCGATCTCGATCGAGCTCACCGACTTCGAGCGGGTCGCCGGCTTCGTCAACCCGGGCTCGGAGGTGGCGATCTTCGGAACGGCTGCTTCCCCTGTCCGACGGCTGCCGGACGGCACGGAGCAGACCCTCTCCTCCGTCACCCGCATCATCCTGTCCCGCGTACCGGTGATCGGTGTGGGGACGACGTCCGTGTCGTCCACCACAACCACCACCGACGAGGGCGAGCAAGTCACCGAAGCGGTGCCGCGTACGATCCTCACGGTGGCCGTGACGCAGAAGGAGGGCGAACGGCTAGTCCTTGCAGACCGCACCACGGATCTCACCTTCGCCCTGCTCGGCGGCGAGACGAAGTCGCAGGACGAGGCTGGCGTCAACCCGGTGGACATCCTGCCAGAGACGTTCCGGGGGACCGCTGGATGACGGCAATCGTGGAGACGGAACGGTCCCGGTTGAGCGTCCTTCAGGCGATGCTCCACGGGTCTGTTCCGCTCGAGTCCATGGAGGCGCTGAGCGAGCACATCTCGGCGACGCCGCATGAGTTCGCGGTGGTCATCGGGCCTTCCGTGCCAGTGGACGACGCTGCCGTGTTCGCCCAGTGGGCCCGCGTCCACAAGCCTGACCTGGGAGTCATCCTGCTTCGAGAGACTGTGGACGCCCACGCCCTCTCGACCGCACTGCGCAGCGGCATGCGCGAGGTTGTCGAGTCCCGCGACCTGGCCGGCCTCACGACAGCGGTCAGCCGAGCACGTGCGGTGTCCACCGCCATCTCGCAGACGATGGAGGACGAGAACCAGGCAGCCGCGCAAGCGGCAGCGAGTGCTGCCCTCTCCGAGGCCCACGCCCGGGCCGAGGCCGCGCGCGAGGAGGCCGAACGGCCCACCGGGCAGCTGATCACCGTGTTCTCGACGAAGGGCGGGGTGGGCAAGAGCCTGATGGCTGCCAACATCGCCGTGTCTCTGGCCGACCAGGAGAACTCGGTGTGCATCGTCGATCTCGACGTGAACAACGGCGACATAGCGATCATGCTCCAGCTCACACCGATGCGAACGTTGAACGACCTGGCGGCCTTCCATGGCGAGATCGACGTCGATGCCGTCGAGACGCTGGTGACGCCCTACTCCAAGACGCTGGCTGTGGTCGCTGCTCCGGTCCACCTCGACGCCCCCGACCAGGCCACCAACGACGACATCGGCAAGCTCCTAGACCTCCTCGTGCGTTTGTACGACTACGTCGTGGTGGACACGTCGGGAGTGTTCGACGACCACGCGCTGACCGCGCTCGACCGCACGGACACGCTCGTCCTCGTCGGGACGCTCGACATCCCGGCGCTCAAGGGCCTCAAGCTCGCGACCCAGACTCTGGACCTGCTGAACTTCCCCCGAGAGAAGTGGCGCTTCGTGCTCAATCGCGCCGACGCCAAGGTGGGGCTGTCCGCCAACGAGTACGAGTCCACGCTAGGCCTCAAAGCCGACTGCACGCTCGTGTCCAGCCGCGAGGTGCTCACCGCGGTAAACCGCGGCGAGCCCCTGGTCCGTGCCTACGCAAGCCACCCCAACAGCAAGGCCATCAAGGGTTTTGCCAGCTCGATCGCGGGCGCGGCCCGCGCCGCCCAGGCGGAGCCGGACGCGGACGACAAGTCCCGTTCCTCCGCCAGCCGTTTCCGACTGAGGAAGGCCTGACATGGGTCTCACCGACCGACTGGCGGCTGCCCAGCGGGCCCGCTCCGAGAGCCACGAGCCCACCACGACGGAGAAGGTGCCGGCCACCGCCAGCGCCGCGCCCGCCAAGCCGACGAAGGCGAGCGTCCGCGACCCCTTCGACGACGTCAAGCGAGCCGTGCACGCCCAGCTGGTCGCGTCGCTCGGTCCGAAGCTCTACGACGTGCACATGACGCAGAGCGAGCTGGAGAGCAACGTACGACTGGCGCTCCAGGGAGCGGTGGCGGCGACCGACGTGGTCATGTCAGGGGCCGACCGCACACGGATCACTCAAGAGATCTCCGACGACATCCTCGGCTACGGCCCGCTCGAGCCGCTGCTGCGCGACTCCGAGCTCTCCGAGGTCATGGTCAATGCCTACGACAGCATCTACATCGAGCGCAGCGGCAAGCTTGTCAAGACGGGCACGAGCTTCTCCGACGAGGCGCACCTGCGCCGCACGATCGACAAGATCGTCGGCAAGATCGGCCGACGAGTCGACGAGGCGAGCCCCATGGTGGATGCTCGCCTCCCCGACGGCTCGCGTGTCAACGCGATCATTCCGCCCCTGGCGCTCGACGGGTCGAAGCTCACCATCCGCAAGTTCTCCGAGGACCCGTACACGGTCCAGGACCTCATCAACTTCGGCAGCCTCACCCAGTCCTCGGCCAACCTCCTCGAGGGGTGCGTCAAAGGACGCCTGAACATCCTGGTCTCCGGCGGCACCGGCGCAGGCAAGACGACGACGCTCAACGTGCTGTCCTCCTTCATCCCGGACGATGAGCGCATCGTCACCATCGAGGACGCGGCCGAGCTCCGGCTGGGCCAGGACCACGTGCTGCGACTGGAGTCACGCCCTCCGAACATCGAGGGCAAGGGCGCGGTGCTCATCCGCGACCTGGTCAAGAACTCCCTGCGAATGCGCCCCGACCGCATCGTCGTCGGTGAGATCCGTGACGCGGCCGCCCTGGACATGCTGCAAGCGATGAACACCGGTCACGACGGCTCCATCTCAACGCTGCACGCCAACACGCCGCGCGACGCGCTGGCCCGTCTCGAGACCATGGTGCTGATGGCAGGGATGGATCTCCCGGTGCGCGCCATTCGCGAGCAGGTGTCCAGCGCCGTCGACCTCATCATCCAGCAGACGCGCCTGAAGGACGGCACGCGCCGCATCACCGCGATCACCGAGATCGTCGGCATGGAGGGCGACATCATCACGACGCAGGACGTGTTCCTCTTCGACTACTCAGCCGGCGTGAATGACCAAGGCAAATTCCAGGGAGAGCTGGTCTCCACCGGGCTGCGCCCCCGCTTCCTGGAGCGCCTGTCCGACCACGGCGTCCACGTCGACCCGGCCGTCTTCGCCACCCGTGGTGGCGTGCTATGAGGTTCCTTCCAGTGATCACGAGCGGCGCCCTGGTCCTCGGGTTCGTCGCATTTGGGACGGCTGCAGCCGCCGCCGACGAGATCGCCATCGACCACGTCCAGTCAGAGGACGCCAAGGTCTCGCTCCTGCTCGGCGTGGACGGTGTTCCGGTGGGCGCCGTGCCTGACCTCGACAGCGTGAGGGCATCAATCGACGGCGAGGAGCTGGACGCCTCGGCGGAGACGATCCAGGGCGGACAGGTCGAGCGCACCACCGTGCTGGTGCTGGATGCCAGCAATAGCATGAAGGGGAAGAAGATTGCTTCCGCGACGAGCGCGATCGACGCCTTTCTGACGGCCGCTCCCGCGGACGTTCAGATCGGCCTCGTGACCTTCGCGGGCGCCGTCCAGCAGACCATCTCCCCCACCACCGACCATCAGTCGATCGTCGACGAGCTGGCCGGTGTCGAGCTCAAGCCCGGCACCAAGATGTACGACGCCGTCGCGGCAGGCGCGGAGCTCGCCGGCGACGAGGGAGCGCGCTCGCTCCTCGTGCTCTCCGACGGTGCGGACACCGGCAGCACCACCGCGATCGACGAGCTCACGACCGCGGCGAGCGACGCGGGTGTCGTCATCGACGTCGTCGCCCTCGGGCAGTCGCCCGAGCAGCAGGCGACTCTGGACGGGCTCGCCTCCGCGGCGGGCGGTCAGGTCATCCCTGCAGACGCCTCGGCGCTGAGCTCCGTCTTCTCTGCCCAGGCCGAGGCGTTGGCCTCGCAGGTGCTGGTCACGTTCGACCTCCCGGAGGGGGTCTCGGGCGAGCAGACCGTGCAGGTATCGCTGACGGCCGACGGTGCGACGTACACGGACTCCGCCTTCGTCTCCCTGGCGGCGAGCTCGACCTCGGGCTCGGACTCGGCCGGGTCTCCCCAGGTGGTCGCGTCCGGGACCCCACTCATCGGACCCAGGGGATTTCTGATGGGGGCGCTCGCCTTCGGGCTGGGCCTGGCGGGCGTGCTCGCCTTCGCCCTTGGCGGAGGAGCGAGCAAGTCGCGCAGTGAGCAGCGCCTGGGGAGCTACTTCGCCCAGGGCGGCGGCGTCAACGCCACGTCCGGGGGCGGTCGTCGCCACCAGGCAAAGGCCGAGGGAAGCATCAAGGACGCCGCCGTCGACCTCGCCGGGCAGATGGTCAAGGGCGACTTCGAGGACCGGCTCTCCAAGCGTCTTGCGGGCGCGGGATCCTCCCTGAAGCCGGCCGAGTGGCTCCTGCTGCACGCGGCCATCGCGCTGGGCGCCGCGTTCGTCGGCCTGGTGCTCAAGGGTGGAGCCCTGATGGTCATCCTCTTCGTGGCCGGCGTGCTGGTCCCGTGGTGGTGGCTCAAGCGCAAGCACTCCAAGCGGCTGGCTGCCTTCAACGCCCAGCTCGCCGAGACGTTGACGCTCATGGCGGGAGGCCTGTCAGCCGGGCTCTCGCTCCCGCAGTCCATCGACACCGTCGTGCGTGAGGGACACCAGCCGATGGCCGGCGAGCTCGGACGCGCACTCGTCGAGCAGCGCTTGGGCATCCCGATCGAGGAGACGCTCGAGAACGTCGCCGAGCGCATGGAGTCCGAGGACTTCTCATGGGTCGTGATGGCCATCCGCATCCAGCGTGAGGTCGGCGGAAACCTGGCCGAGCTGCTCAACACGGTCTCGGACACCCTCCGGGACCGTGAGTACCTGCGCCGACAGGTGCGGGTCCTCAGCGCGGAGGGCCGGTTCTCGGGCTACGTCCTCACGGGGCTCCCGATCGCACTGTTCTGCTACATGCTCGTGTTCAAGCGCGACTTCATCGATCCCATGCTGACCACGGGGACCGGGTACATCATGCTCGGTATCGCCGTGTGCATGCTCGTCGGTGGCGGCTTCGTGATGTCCCGACTCACCAAGATCAAGGTGTGACCAACATGCTGTTGCTGCTGGGAGCGGGTCTCCTCTTCGCCGCGCTGGTGCTGTGCTTCTCCATCATGGGGGTCCTCACCAACGAACGACGCGCAGTCGCGCGGTCGGTCGCCGCCGTGAACGCCATGAACGCAGCGCCGAGCGTCATCACGGCTGAGCTCGAGCGACCGTTCACCGAACGAGTCATCGCGCCCCTCGGGGGACGTCTCGTCGGAATCGGTCGTAAGATCACGCGCGCCGACACGGCCGTCAAGATCGCCCACCGCCTCGACATCGCGGGCAACCCGCCCGCCTGGGACGTGAACCGCATCATCGGCCTCAAGGTCCTCGGCATCGGCGCCCTGGGTGGGCTCGGGTTCTTGTTCTGCCTCTCCCGCGACTACTCGTTAAGCCGGGTCGCGCTCCTCACCGCCGGCTTCGCCGCGTTCGGCTACGTCCTTCCCAACCTCCTGCTCAAGAACGCTGGCGACAAGCGCGAGTCGCTCATGCGCAACGCCCTTCCCGACGCCATCGACCTGCTGACCATCTCCGTGGAGGCCGGCCTGGGCTTCGACGCAGCCGTGGCCCGGGTCGCCAAGAACACCACGGGACCCCTCGCCGGTGAGTTCGCCCGTCTGCTCCAGGAGATGCAGCTGGGCATGGGCCGCGCGGCGGCCATGCGGGCCATGGGCGAGCGCACCAGCTTGCCCGACCTCAAGTCCTTCTGCCTAGCCATGGTGCAGGCCGACAGCCTCGGCATCCCGATCGCGCGTGTCCTTCGCATCCAGAGCCACGAGATGCGCACCAAGCGACGCCAACGCGCTGAGGAGGCCGCTCAGAAGGTCCCCGTCAAGATCCTCTTTCCCGTCATCTTCTTCATCCTTCCAACCATCTTCATCGTCGTCATCGGACCCGTGTTCCTGTCGATGGGCGACCTGTTCGGCAGCCAGTGATCCTCGACATGATCGCCTCGGCCGAGCCCACCCGCTCGGCACAGCGCACGTGGCGTATTACGACGGCAGTCCGAGTCTTCGCCATAGCGTTGGTCATGGGGCGCGCCCTGTCCGTCGGGGGGCTCGGTCGCGTCGCGGTCCTGCTCATGGTGCTCAGCCTGCTCGCCACGCTTGCCAGCGTGGTGGAAGCAATGAGCGCCGACGGCGTGCAGGGGTGGGTTCCGGTCATCGAGGCGCTGCTGGTTGGCGCCGTCGTGGCGGCGGACCCTTCCCGGGACGAGTCGATCCTTCTCTACTTGGCCGTGCCTCCCCTGGTGGCCGGCATCCGGCACGGGTGGTTGTCCACGGCCAACTCCTTCCTCGCGTCGGCCGCCGCCGTGCTCGTCGGGAGCTGGCTCTCCCAGGTTCCGCCGTCGCGCGACATGCTGCAGTCCGCCGGCTTCTGGCTCGTCACCGGGCTCGGCATCGGCATCCTCGCTGGTGTCCAGACCCGCAGCATCCGTACCCTCGAGCAGAGCCAGGCGCCCTACGTCGCCACGCACCAGCTCATGAGCCAGCTCCACGATCTCACGAGCCGGGGCGAAGTCGGTCTCGACAGTGTGAAGCTCTCCACCGAGCTCGTGGGCAGACTTCAGGAGGGAACCGGCGCCTCCGGCGTGGCGGTCTACGGGCACGCGTGGGGCCAGCCCCTCGTGCAGCTCGCCAGTAACGGCGACACGACGTGCCTGGCCAGCCACGCCCTCGGCGCCAATCACCAGAGGGTCGCGGACGTGCTCGTGGTGGGCATGCGAGGCGCCGGGCACCAGCTCGGCAGTGTCGTCCTGCGTCGACCCGATGGCTGGACCGCGGACTCCCGGTCCGTCGCCCAGTCCGTGGCCGACGAGTTCGCCCTCCGCCTGGACACCGCAGTCCTCTTCGACGAGGTACGACGGCTCGCCACCGCCGAGGAACGCAAGCGCATCGCCCGCGAGATGCATGACGGTGTCGCGCAGGAGCTCGTGGCGCTCGGCTACCTCGTGGACGAGATCACGTCGGTCTCCAGCGAGGACGAGACGCTCGCCCTGGCCGCTGGCCTACGGGAGGAGATCAGCCGCATCGTCGCCGAGATCCGCTACTCGATCCTGGACCTCCGCCACCATGTCGCGGAGCACCGGCTCTCCGGAGCGCTGGCTGACTACGTCCACCAGGTCACGCAGGACATGGAGCTGCGAGTCAACCTGGTGCTCGACGAGTCGGGTCCTGCGCTCCCTCCGCGCACCGAAACCGAGCTCCTGCGTGTGGCCCAGGAGGCCATCGGCAACGTCCGCAAGCATGCACGAGCCGACAACCTGTGGGTGACCCTCGTTTCGGACGGCTCGACGCTCCTCCTGGAGGTCGAGGATGACGGGGTGGGCAACGCCAGGCCCAAGGATCGGCACTGGGGACTCCAGAGCATGCAGGAACGGGCCTCCGACATCGACGCGTCCCTCGAGGTCACGTCACGAGAGGGCGGCGGAACCATCGTCCGTCTGCAGTCCCCGCCACTGATGACCGCAACGAAGGAGCTCGCATGACCACACGGGTACTGCTCATAGACGACCACGAGCTGATCAGGCAAGGCCTTGCCCGAGCGTTCGAGCGCGATGCCGAGATGACGGTGGTCGGCCAGGCCGGCTCGGTAGCCGACGGCGTCACGAGCTTCCGAGAGCTCGACCCCGACGTTGTCGTGACCGACCTTGAGCTCCCTGACGGTCACGGGCTCGAAGTGGTGCGACAGGTGCGGGAGGTGCGCGATACCACCGGTGTCGTCGTACTCACCATGCATGCGGGCGACGACCAGATCTTCGCTGCGATGGAGGCAGGCGCGTCCGCTTTCGTCGGGAAGGACAGTAAGGCGACGGACGTGGTGAGTGCTGCTCGCCACGCGGCCGTGGCGCCGCGCACCTTCCTGTGCTCGGGCCTGAGCGCGGCGATGATGCGCCGGGCCACTGCTCCCCCTCCGCCCAAGCTCTCCGGTCGCGAGGAGCAGGTTCTCACGCTGCTGGCTGACGGCCTGGGCACCGGCGAGATCGCCGGAAACCTCTACATGAGCGAATCGACCGCCAAGACGCACATCACGCACATCTACCAGAAGCTGGGCGCCGTCAACCGTGCCCAGGCGCTGGTCTCCGCGATGCGTCTGGGCCTGCTCGACCACGCCTCCCCCCACCGGTTCTGAGCAGGTGCCAACCAGGCCATCCAGAGGTTCGGCGAGGTGGCTGGGAGATAGTCACAAGGGACTATGCATCGCGAGCCGATCACCCGATTCGACAACACGCGGATCTTGGCAGAGTTCTCATCGACGGGTCCTTGTGGGGGCTCGGAACCAAAGACTCATCACACAGACAAAGGGGAATCCCATGCTTGAGAAGTTCGTCGCATTCCAGCTGTTCATGATGACGCCGCGCAAGGATGAGAAGGGCGCCACCGCCACCGAGTACGGCCTGCTGGTCGGCCTCATCGCCCTCATCATCGTCATCGGTGTCGGCCTGTTCGGAAAGTCGCTCAACACGTTCTTCAGCGGTCTCAGCACCACCGTTGGCGGCTGGACCACGAACTGACCCATCCTGGGCGTCAAGAAGGCCGGCCATCCCGACCGGGATGGCCGGCCTTCTGCAACCCGAAAGGCGAACTCCATGGATACAGGAACCATCACCCGGCCTCGTGACGAGCGGGGCGCAACCGCCACCGAGTACGGCCTTCTCGTCGGTTTCATCGCCATTGTGATCGTTGTCGGCGTCGGCCTCTTCGGCAGCTCCCTCAACACCTACTTCAGCGGCCTGGCCACCTGGCTCGACGCCGTCATCTGACATCAGCTTCAGGGCCCGAGCGGCCTTGTACTCGGGACGAGGTACCGTGCCGATCCAAGCACCCACCACAACCGAAGACACCCCAGTGGGGATCAAGCCAACCTCGGTCATACCGGGTTGGCTTCCTACTGCGTTGATGGGGCTCTTCCTCGTGGCCGTGGCACGTCAAGGTGCCCGGGCCGTCTCCGACCCGGATGCCTTCTGGCACCTACGGCTCGGGCACGACATCGTGCGCGCCCACTCGGTGACGACCGTCACCGCTCAGTGGAGCGACCTCTCCGATCAGCACTGGGTGCCCACCCAGTGGCTTACCGAGGTGGTTCTCGCCGCTGCGGAGTCAGTGGGCGGGCTTCCCGCCGTCGCATGGTTGTTCACCCTCAGCCTCCTTGCTCTGGTCCTGGTCCTCCACCGCATCGCCCGTCACGTGGCCGATCCGATTCCTGCCGCCTTTGCCACAGGACTCGCCGTGGCCGCCATGGGGGCGAGCCTGTCCCCGCGCCCGCACATGGTGACGTACCTGTTCCTGGCCTTGACCGTTCTTGCCTGGCACGACACCGCGGACGACCTCCGCCCTCGCTGGTGGCTCGTCCCCCTGACCTGGGTGTGGGCGATGAGCCACGGGATGTGGTTCATCTCACCCGTTGTGGGTCTGGCGGTCTTGGCGGGCCTCGGACTCGACGGTCGCCTAAATCGCGTCGTCGGGCTGCGACTGGCCGCTGTCCCCGTTGGCAGCCTGCTCGTGGCCGCCCTCACACCCGTAGGACCTGCACTCCTCCAGGCGCCATTCGCAGTCGCGGGCATCGGCGCCTTCATCACTGAGTGGCAGCCACCATCGTTCCGCTCCCCGGCCCCTGCGGCGGCCGCTCTGATGGTGGCCATCGTGGTGGTGACCTGGGCGCGGTCCACGCGCCGGGTGCCGTGGAGTTACATCGCTCTCCTCGTTCTGGCCACGGGCTGGATCCTGCTCGCTACGCGCACGGTGGCGATCGGCGCTGTGATGGTCACCCCGCTGCTCGCTGCCGCTCTGCAAGGCGCACTGCGCCGGGATGCGCAGCCCGAGCTCCGTCGCGAGAGGTGGACCCTCCGGCTCGCTGCCCTCGCTGCCGCCGTGGGAGTGGGTCTCGTTGTGCCGTACACGGCCGCGGAGCCGGCCGAAGTCCCGAGGGGACTGGACGCGTCGCTGGACTCCCTAGGTCCCACCGTGGTCTTCAACTCGTACGAGGTCGGCGGCTGGCTCCGTTGGCAGCACCCTGACCTGGAGCCGGTGGTGGACGGGATGACGGAGGCCTACCCCGTGCAGCACCTGCAGGCGTACGCCGTCGTGCAAGCAGCCGCACCTGGCTGGGACGAGGCGTTCGAGGAGTGGTCGCCCGGAGCGGCGCTCCTTCCCGAGGCATCGCCGCTCGCCCTTGCGCTCCGTGAACAATGGGGGTGGGTGGAGCTCGACAAGGACGCCGGCTACCAGCTGCTCGTCCCGCCTGGCGCCGCGTCGTGACTGTGTAGTGCTAGTCACAACGACCCATGCGTTACGTCCGGATGCCGGATGCGACGGAGACCGAGATGTGGGGAGGATCATCCAGGTCTCGGACGATTCTGATCTAAGGGGATTTCCATGCTCGAGAAGCTCATCACGTTCATGATCACCGGCCGCGAGGACGACAAAGGCGCCACAGCCACGGAGTACGGACTGCTGGTGGGGCTGATCGCCCTTATCATCGTCATTGGCGTCGGACTGTTCGGCAACTCACTCAACACCTTCTTCGCAGGCTTGGCGACGTCGGTCGGCAGCTGGAACTGACGGTTCGGCAGGCGAGGGTGTGTGACCGCGAACCTGTCCAAGCACCATCCGCTCCACTCGGAAGGCAACCGGTTCCCCGGTTGCCTTCCGCTCGTTCCGGGGCCTCACCTGACCAGGTCGCGCAAGCGGTTCCGCCACGCTCGGGTGAGAAGCTCGCGCGACAGCGCCGACCTACTGAGCGCACTGCCGACGGACTCACCTCCGGCGACCGCGTCGTGAACGGACGTCAGCGCCCGCTCCCCCCGTCGCTCGGCTATGACCCGGCACGCCAGCCAGGCGAGCTCGTAGCTCGCCTGGAGGTCGTGGGCCCGGGTGTCGAAGTCCGCAGCGCCCGGCAAGGCCTCCGGTACGCCGTCGCGCCTGGCTGCCGCGATGGCACGTCCCAGGGTGACGCGGTCCGGCAGGCGCGTGCCGCGGAGCGCGACGTAGTCCGCGAAGCCCTCGAGCAGCCACGGCTCGACCGGCTTGCGCACCGCACGGGTCGCGACATGGACCAGCTCGTGGCTCATGACCACCTGCGCTCCTACGTGCCTCATCCCGTCCGTGACGTCAGGATTCACGAACACGTGTACGGGACCGTCGCCGTCCGAGGCTCGTCCGACCGCGGCCGTCACCGCGGCGATCCCGGCGTACGTCCCTGGTCGTGCGCCCAGGGTCTCGTCGAGCGCGGCTGCGGTGGCGGGCACCTCCACCACCACGGGCGAGCTCCATTCCGGCAGGACGCGTCGTACGACGTCGATGCCCCGCGCCGTGCGTGCCGCCGTGGCCTCGGCGACGCTCGAGGAGCCGTCCGCCATCACGAGGACGCCGTCCGACCGGGAGACCGCGAGGCGGCCACGGAGCCACAGCGGCAGGCGAGCCCCCGCTGCTTCGGACGACGCGAACTCCACGATGCCCAGTCCCCCGCCACTCGGCGCGAAGCTCACGACCACGTCGGTGCGCGCCGGCGCCGCGTCGAAGCCGCGCACGCGCCACGTCAGCTCGGCCACGCCGCTCCACGAGCCGTCGGGGGCGACAGCGCCCAGCTGGTCGACGTAGCGCGCGTCCACGGCCGCGAGGTCGAGCGAGCGGACGTTGGCCGCGATGCCCGACAACAGCTCGTCCGCTGCCGGCACCTGGGGGGGCGCCAGCCGCGCCAGGGCCTGCCCGTCACGTTCCTCGACGGCCTCGACGAACGCGGTCAGCGCGGCCGCCGCCTCCGCCGGACTCGCCCGCGGCGCCTCGGTCGGCTGAGGGGGCGCCACCTCCTGCCGGCCGTCCATGGTGAGGACGACGACCAGGACCACCACGAGGAACAGCGAAAGGCCGGCCGCCCACAGGAGTGGACGACCGGCCTTCGATGTCTGCTGGTCAGCCAGGGCGGACCGCGCCGACGAAGGGCATCGAGTAGAGGCCCGAGACGGCGACGCCCGTGCCGGGGTTGGCAGCGTGGACGATCATGCCGTTGCCGATGTACATGCCGACGTGGCTGATCGGGCTGTAATAGAAGACCAGGTCGCCGGGCTGCAGGTCGCTGGCGGCGATGCGCGGGCCGGAGCTGAACTGGGCGCTGGACGAGTGCGGGAGCGACACGCCGGCCTGGGCCCAGGCGCGCATGGTCAGGCCGCTGCAGTCGAAGGCGTTCTCGCCCATGGCGCCGTAGACGTAGGCGTCGCCCACCTGTGCCATCGCGTACTGCACGGCCGCGGCGGCACGGCCGGACGCGGGGACTGAGACCGAGCTGGGCGCGCGGGTCGTGGTGCCGCGCGAGGCGAGCACGCGCTCGCGCTCCTCGGCCTCGAGGTCGGCGAGCAGGTCCTTGGCCTCGGCGAGCTTGTCGTCGACCGTGTCCTTCTCGTCGCTCAGCTGCTCGGTGATCTCAGCGATCTCCTTGGTGCGGGACGCGGTGGCCTCGCGACGGATCTCGAGGGCCTCGAGCTCGGTGTCGTAGTCGGAGAGCAGCGACGCCTGGAGGTCGTTGAACGACGACATCGTCGAGAGCGAGTCGAGGAACGCCCCCGGGTCGTCGGAGACGACGATCTGACCGACGGTCGAAATGCCCTCTCCCTCGAGCTGGCGCACGACGGCGTCGGAGACCTGGTCGCGCACGGCGCCGAGGCGCTCGTCCTGGCGATCCTGGTCGGCCTTCAGACCGTCGAGGTCGCTTCGCAGGTCGGCGAGGTCGAGCTTGGCGTCGTGGAGGCGCTCCTGCGCCGCCTCGGCCTCGTGGTAGAGGCGGTCGACGCGAACCTTGACGTCCTTGATGTCGGGGTCGGCCTGCGCGGGGGTTGCAGGCACGAAAGCGATGGCAGCGATCGCGGTGAGACCAAGAACGGTCGCGCCAACTCGCTTGCGGGTGTGAGCCACGAGCGGGGGAACTCCTCGGGGTGTCGTACGCCTACCAGGTGAGCTGACGGGTTCGGCACGACTGGCCTACTCCTGCTCCTCGTGCCGCTCGCGCAGCACGCCTCACAGGCGATTCACCCCAGGGGGAAGTGTGGTTCCCCGGCTCGTCGACCACGGATGATGCGGGGGTGTGGTCCACGACTCGGCGCGACGTCCGCGCGGGCCTGGTGACCCACTGCCACGGACGTCAGCCCACACCCTAAACCGCTCGAGGAGCCGTCGCCAATCTTCGGCACAAGATCTCGCGATTTGCCCCAGCCGTGTCGCACCGACCGCCGGGCGCTAGTCGCCGAATCGCCTGCACAGCTCTCCAGCGCGGCGATACGGTGCCCGCACGTCCGACAGGTCTGGAGCTATGACACAACCCCTGCTAACCGCCGAGGGCACCGACCGGATGGTCGCTCCCATGCGGTGGTTCGCGCGCACGTACGCGCTGGCCGTCATCGCTCACCTCATCGGAAACCCGGTGGGCTGGCGCGGCGACCTGTACGGCGGGACGCCGTCGCTGACGATCGTCTCGGCACTGCTCGGGGCATCCGCGCTCGTGCTGCTCGTCCGTCCCGCCGCGAGGCTGCTCGGGGCAACCGCCGCACTGACAGTCGTGTCGTTGTGGCTGGAGCTGCCGATGACGGGCAACCACTGGCTACTCATGGGATTCGTAGCGTTGGCGGTGCTCGTGGCCCTCACCCGGCCCGATCCCTGGGCTTGGCTCGCCGTCACCGGCCGGTGGATCCTGCTCGGCTTCTACGGCTTCGCCGCGTTCGCCAAGCTCAACAGCGGCTTCCTCGATCCCGCGGTGTCGTGCGGAGTCTTCTACGCCAACCAGTCCCTCAGCTCGTTCGGGCTACCGACCTTCGTGAGCGACGGACCCCTCGCTCCATTCACCATCGCCGGTCCCGTGCTGGCCGAGCTGTCAGTGCCCGTGCTGCTGGCCTTCACCAAGACCCGGCGCGTCGGCGTTCTGCTCGCGATGGTCTTCCACACGCTCATCTCGATCGACCTCGACCAACACTTCTACGACTTCACCTCCGTCCTGATCGTGCTGCTCTGCCTGTTCCTGCCGGACGCGACCACGTCGGACCTGGAGGCTCGCGCCACCCGACCGTCGCGAGCCCGGACGGCGGCCCTCGGCCTCGCTCCCGTCCTCGTGGTGTCGTCTTTGCTGCCCCCGACGCTGGTGACTGCGGTGGTGCTCAAGCTGATCCCATTCTTGGTGTGGGTGCCGCTCGCCACGTGGCTGATCGTGCGCACAACTGGGCATGGGCTGGGCCCAGCTCCTCGTCCGATGCGGTTGCCCGGCGTCGCCGCCGTCTTGCTTGTGGCCCTCGTCGTCGGCAACGCGCTCACGCCGTACCTGGAGGTGAAGACGAGCACGAGCTTCAACATGTACGCCAACCTCGTCACGGTCGCCGGGCAGAGCAACCATCTGATCGTCCCGAGGACGCTGCACCTGAGCCACGTCCAGGACGACCTCGTCGAGGTCGTCGGCTCGGAGGACGAGGGGCTCGCGCTGTACGCGACCGAGGGCTACCTCGTCCCGGAGCTCAACCTCCTCGACTACCTCGAACGGCACCCGGACGCCACAGTCGTGGTGCGGGACGGTGACGGCGAGCGCACGCTGGACGGCAGCGACGGCATCCGCATGCCGCTCGTGGTCAGGAAGCTGCTCGCCTTCCGCGCCGTCGACACACAACGCCCGTCGCGGTGCCAGTCGCGGTGGTTCCCCGCGCTCTGAGCGATACCGTCAGGCCGACTCGATGACCGGACCGTTCACCGGCTCCACGAGCCGTAGAGGCGGCACCAGGCCACCTGAGGCCAGCACGTCGAGCGCGGCCATCTCGTCGTCGTCGATGGTCAGCTCGGGTGGTGGGCCGAGGAGCACCGTCACCACGCAGTCGTGGCAGTGCAGCCCACGCACCACGCAGGTGTCGCAATCGATCCGTGTCGTCATGTCCCGAACGGTGACAGGGGCCACCGACAACGCCTCCGCGGCGTGTCGCGCGCCGGCGTGTCGCGCTAGTAGCCGGCGATCACGCCGATCAGCGCCGCCACGGGAACGGTTCTCGCTCCGTCACGTGCCACGTCGCGCGCGACTGCTTGGTCTCCGGTCACCACGACGACCACTCTCCCCCGTGGCTCGGCAGCCACCAGCTGACGGATCACGTCGTCGGCGATGACGCCCTCCGGGCTGAACACCACGCGGACGCCGCGGGGCGCCGGCATCGCCGTGCGCACCGTGGACTCCGCTGCGTCGAACACCACGGTCGTCTCCGCCCCCGTCCTCGCCACCAGCGGCCCCAGTGCAGCGACCAGTCGGCTGCGCTGCGCCTCGAGGCTCGCGCTGGGCCAGCGTTGCTTGGTGACGTTGTATCCGTCGATCACGAGTCGGGCCCGCGGCAGCGCGAGGGTCTGCTCGAGCAGCGCGGGTGTGGCCGGTGCGCTGGAGGAGGGCGCTGCCTCGACACCTGCCAGGGCGGCCTCCACGGCGTCGCCGGGAGCACCACTGACAGCGGGGAGGGCGAGCTCGCGCCGCAGTCCCGTCGCGGCGTCGACGACCGCGTCGAGCAGGAGCCGCGCCCGGATGCTGGCGGCGTCGCGCTCGGACCGCGTCTCGCGTCGGCTGGCGGCGAGGCCGGCCTCGGCCTCCTCCAGCTGGGCGCGCAGTCGTCGTACGTCTGCCTCGGCGGTGCGGGTCGCAGCCGCCGCCGCAGCCAGGGCCTCGTCCCGCGCGGCGTGGGCCTCGTCCCTCGACTGCTCGGCGGCACGCAGCACACCGCGCGCCTCGCCCAGCCTCTGGCGCAGCACCTTGTGGTCGGCCTTCGCACGCTCGAGCTCCCCGCGGTGCTCCGCGCGTACGGCACCGAGCTCGGCCTGCAGCGCTGCCACCTGCGCGGTCAGGCGGGCGTGCTCGGCGTTGGCCTGCTCGTCGCGCTCCTCGTGCTCGCCCAGGGAGCCGGCGACCTCCGCGACGACGGCCTCCCAGCCCTCGTCCCTGGCCAGCCAGGCGCGAGCGGCGGCGTCGACCGGGTCGTCCGCGGAGGCCGGCACGACCGCGACCTGCACCGCCGCGTGCTCGCGGAACGCGGCGTCGTCGAGGGCGGCCCAGATCGCCGAGCCGCCGAGCCGGGCACGGCGTGCCGGCGCGAAGCCGGCGACCTTGCGGAGGGACGGCGGCATCGGTGCGACCGACGGCAGGACCGCCGAGACCAGTGCGACCACCCGCAGGCGCAGCCGCTCCGGGAGGGCCGCTGGGTCGGTCACCGACGTCCCGTCATCCGGCGGCCGGGTCGGCGGACGTGTCCGCCGAGGCGCGATCCACGACCTCGATGGCGTCGTTGCGTCCGCACCAGCGGCAGGAGACCGACTCGACCGCCTCGGAGCGCACCGTCTCCTCCTCGACCTGGTGCTCGCCCGCGAGGTCGAAGTGCCAGTACTCCGTCGTACGACGGGTGCGGGTGACGTCGAAGCGGGTGAGGTTGCCGCAGCCGGCACAACGCCACCGCTCGCCGTCGCCGGGAACGCGGAGGTCGCTGGTCTGCTCGGGCACGGAGGTCTCCTCGGTCGTCGGGCCGCCGCCACTGGTGGGCGGGCGCGGTCAGCGTAGTCCGCGCGCCGCGGCCCCGATGTCGGATCCCACGTCTAGCGTCGTCGGACATGAGCACCACCGCCCACCGTCCGACGCGGGAGAGGTCCCGCTGGGAGGCGCAGCGCAGCTTCGACGAGCTGGGGCGGCCGCTGCGGGACCTGACCTTCTGTGTGGTCGACCTCGAGACGACGGGCGGTTCCGCTGCGGCCGGATCGATGATCACGGAGATCGGCGCGGTGAAGGTCCGGGGCGGCGAGGTGCTCGGTGAGTTCCAGACGCTGGTCGACCCCCACACGGAGATCCCGGCGTTCATCGCGGTGCTGACCGGCATCAGCAACTCCATGGTCCGCGACGCCCCACCGATCGAGACCGCGTTGCCCGCGTTCCTGGACTTCGCGGCGGGGTGCGTCCTCGTCGCGCACAACGCGCCGTTCGACGTCGGGTTCCTCCAGCACTTCGCGCGCGAGCAGGGACGCCCGTGGCCGAAGTTCGAGGTGCTCGACACGGCCAAGCTCGCACGGCGCGTGATCACCCGCGACGAAGCCCCCAACTGCAAGCTGTCGTCGCTGGCCAAGGTGTTCAGCTCGACCACGACGCCCAACCACCGTGCGCTCTCGGACGCCCGGGCCACGGTGGACGTCCTGCACGGCCTGATGGAACGGCTCGGCGGCCTCGGCGTCCACACCCTCGAGGAGCTCCAGACGTTCTCGGCCCGGGTCAGCACCGCCCAGCGCCGCAAGCGCCACCTCGCCGAGGGCCTGCCCCACTCCCCCGGCGTCTACCTCTTCCGCGACGACCGGGCGCGCGTCCTCTACGTCGGGACCTCCAAGGACCTCCGCACCCGCGTGCGCACCTACTTCACGTCCTCGGAGACCCGGACCCGGATGGGCGAGATGGTCGGCCTCGCGGAGTCCGTGACGGGCATCGAGTGCGCGACGCCGCTCGAGGCCGAGGTGCGGGAGCTGCGGCTGATCGCTGAGCACAAGCCGAAGTACAACCGCCGTTCCCGCTTCCCCGAGAAGGTGCACTTCCTCAAGCTCACCCGCGAGGCCTGGCCGCGTCTCTCCCTCGTGCGCAAGGTGCTCGACGACGACGCGGACTACCTCGGTCCGTTCTCCTCGAAGAAGACGGCCGAGAAGTGCCTGGCCGCCCTCCACGAGACCTTCCCCGTCCGGCAGTGCAGCGGACGGCTTCCCCTGGCGCCCTCCCGGTCGGCCTGCGTCCTCGCCGAGATGGGACGGTGCCTGTCTCCCTGCGACGGCTCCACCGACGCCTCGACCTACGCAGCGATCGTCCGTCAACTGCGCGACACGCTGCTGCGCAGCCCCCACGAGGTCGTCGAGGCCATCAACCAGCGCATGACCGCACTGGCCGATCGCGAGCGCTTCGAGGAGGCCGGCATCCACCGAGACCGTCTGGCCACCTTCGTCCGCGCCGCCGCCCGCACCCAGCGGCTGTCGGCGCTCACCGGCTGCCAGGAGATCGTCGCCGCCCGGCGGGAGGACAGCGGCCGCTGGTCGGTGCACGTCGTGCGCCACGGACGCCTCGCCGCGGCCGGTGTGATCCCGCCGGGTGCCGACGCCCACCAGTACGTCCGCGAGCTCACCGCGAGCGCGGAGACCGTCAGCGGGGCGCCCGGTCCGGTGCCGGCCGCAACCGCGGAGGAGTCGGAGAAGATCCTGCGCTGGCTGGAGTCACCGGGCGTGCGCCTCGTCGACGTCGACGGCGAGTGGGTCTGTCCCCTCGGCGGCGCGGCACGCCACCTCGCGGTCTACGACGCCGCCAACCAGTCCCGTCTCTCGCTGGTGCCGTTCGACGAGCAGCGCCTGCCGTCGCCGGTGCACCGGCCCATCCGCTGAACGACACAGCACGATCTTCGCGTTACGGCGGTGTGACGCGGGGCTGCCCCGTACGATCGCGGCTCGTCTTCACCACGATCGCAACGCGCGCGAAAGCGAGTCATGCCCTCCAATCGCCTCCTTGAGCGCCGCTGGGTCCTCACGCCTCTGCTGATCTTCGTGGTGTCGCGACTGGTCTCCGGTGTCATGCTGGCGATCGGGGCAGGTCGACAGGCTGCCATCGGCGCCGGCACCGCCGGCTACCACGTCACGACCCCGACACCATCGTCGCCGGGATACCTCGGCGTCGTCTCGAACTGGGACGGCCAGTGGTATCGCGGCATCGCGGAGCAGGGCTATCCATCGGTCCTGCCGCAGGTCGACGGAGACGTCGTGCCCAACGAGTGGGCGTTCTCGGCCGGGTACCCGTTCGTCGTCAGGTTCTTCATGGCGGTGCTCAGGATCGACTTCCCACTCGCAGCCACGATCGTGAGCCTGGCGTGCGCCGCAGCCGCCGTGGTCCTCCTCTACGCACTCGTCCGTGACCGAATGGATGAATACGCGGCGGTGACGTTGACTCTGGCCCTGTGCTGCTTCCCCTCGGCCCCTGTGCTGCAGGTCGCGTACACCGAGTCGATGTCCCTGCTCCTCGTCGTACTGGCCCTGCGCGCGCTCTCGCACCGCTCTTACGGGTGGCTGCTCGTCTGGGCGGCCCTCCTGTCGGTCACGCGCCCGGTGTCGCTGCCCCTTGCGCTGCTCTGCTCAGTCGTGTGGCTCATTCGGTGGCGCAACCGCGACGACGAGGAGTTCCCGGTCCGCGAGCGGTGGGTCGCCGCGGCGTCTGCCGCCGCCTGCTTCGCCATGGTGGGGATCTGGCCGGCGATCGCAGCCGTCGCCACCCGCAACCCGACGGCGTTCACGGAGACCATGGCTGCGTGGCCGGTCAACAAGTCCCTCGGCGGACCTGCGGTCAACTGGCTGACGCTGGCCGCCATGCACACACTGGCCGTAGGCGCCTTCGTGTTCCCTGTGCTTGCCCTGGTCCTCTACAGCGCGATCAGAAGGCCCACGCGCCTCCTCCCCGCGGCGTGGCGCTGGTGGGCACCCGTCTACATGGTCTACATACTGGCCGCGACCAAGCCCAGTGCCGGCATCCTGCGCTACGTGCTTATCGCGGTCTTTCCCCTGGTGCCCCTGCTCGAACCGCGCTCGAGCACCACCAGCCGCGCCGACGCGATGATGCAGTGGCTGGTCCCGTGCCTCTTCGCGCTGGCCGGCCTGGTGGGCCAGTACTACTGGGTGACCAAGATCTTCACGATCGACGAGGCACCGACGCTGCAACCTTTTCCCTGAGTCTAGGACGGGTCGTCCCGAGCCCAGGAGCGCTCAGTCGAGCCCGATGCTGAAGGCCGACTCGAGGTCGTGCTGCGAGTACGTCCGGAACGCGATGTGCGTCTCCGTCTCCGTCACGCCCTCGACCTTGTTCAGCCGGTCAGCCACGACCGACGCGACGTCCTCGTGCTCACGTACCCGGACGAGCGCGATGAGGTCGATCTGGCCGGTCACCGAGTAGACCTCGCTGACTCCGTCAAGCGACGCGATGGCTTCGGCCACCTCGGGGATGCGCGCAACGTCGGCCTTCACGAACACGATGGCGGTGATCATGTGGTCACCGTAGCGCCACGTGTGCCCCGTTCCCCACCCACGCAGCCTGCTGCGGCCGGCGACCGATCAGTCGGACTGCCTAGTCATTTGTGACCAGACACGGATGTTTCGGCAGCGGCCCTCGTCTGACCCGACCTAGCGTGAGCCGTCACTTACACACGAGGGGAAGTTGTCGGGATGTCGCACGGTCACTCTCGGCGCGGAGGCTGGCGCCTCGGCTCCGTTGCCTACGCTGGTCTCATCGCAGGTCTCGTCGCCGCTCTGCTCACAGTGGGCCTGGCCGGAGTCGCCTCAGCTACGCCTCCCGATACCCCCGGCAACCTCAAGGCCAGCCGGGGCAACAACACGACCGTCACCTTGATGTGGGACAAGGTGTCCGGAGCAGCGGCGTACGACGTCGTAGTCGGCTCGGAGTCCGTCCGCACCGTCAACACCTCCTACGTCCCTATCAAGACGCTGCCCAACTCGGTACAGACTTGGACCGTCCGGGCCATCGGCGCCACCAACGAGACCTCGGGCTGGGCCCAGGCGCAGCTGTCGCCGGGGAACGTGGCCGGTCCGCAGTTGCTGTCCCCCGCTGGCGGCGCCCCCCTTCAGCAGCCCGACGACCCGCCGCTGCTGGCGTGGGAGCCCGTCTCGGGCGCCGTGGCCTACACGGTGACCATCGATGCCGACGACGACTTCGTCGGAGCAACCGAGTTGCGCACGCGCTCGTCCTCCCTCGTCGTGCCCAACGTGCTGACCGCCGGCGACTGGTACTGGAAGGTGGCAGCCGACCTCGGCAACGGCATCTCGTCCGCATCCAGCGACGAGCGCCGCTTCGACGTGCTTCCCCTCGCGGACCCCGCGATGGTCGGCCCCCAAGGCAACGTCGAGGTCCAGGACGTGGTCCTGGACTGGAACCCCGTGGTCGGGGCCAAGTACTACGAGGTGCAGGTCGCACGCAACAACGACTTCACCAACATCATCGAGAGCCGCACGGGCATCCAGGGAACCAACTACTCCCCCGTGGTGACCTATGACAACGCGCAGTACTTCTGGCGGGTCCGCTCCATTGACGTCAACGAGCAGTCAACTCCGTGGAGCGCCGCACGCTCGGTGTTCACGCGCACCTACCCCGACGCCCCGGCGCTTCGGCACCCGGCCAGCGGCTCCATCGTGGGCGCGCCGCTCTACCTCCAGTGGGACCCGGTCCCGCACGCGTCCGAGTACGAGCTCCAGATGGGCAGCAACGAAAACTTTTCAAACGGCACTTTCAAGATCTGTCGCATCGCTGGCACCACCTACGTGCCGTTCGAGTTCGCGATCAACCCGTCGGCGCAGTACACCAGCATCAGGAGCAACGAGGCCTGTCGCCCGGCCGTCAACCAGACGACGTACTGGCGGGTCCGCCCGTTGGACCGGCCCTACAGCAAGCCGGGTGACAACCCGGGCGTCCAGGGCCAGTACTCACCCACCCGGTCCTTCACCTACCGACCGCTGAACATCACCGGGATGCAACCCACGGCCGGAGCTACTGTCGACGTGCCGACGATGTCGTGGAACCCCATGCGCGGCGCCGACACCTACACGCTGCAGATCACGGGCCCCAGCACGAGCTTCAGCGTGACCACGGCCGCCACGTCGTTCACCCCGAGCCGCCGCCTCGCCGAGGGGTCCTACACGTGGACCATCCGCGGGACGACGGTGGACGGCCAGACGTCGATCATCTATCCCAACTCGTTCGTCGTGTCCGGCTCGACCCCGGCCGTCGCGGGCACGCCGCTGACGCCCTTGTCCGGGCGCGCCACCGACCCCGAGACGCCAAGCGCCCCCAACCTGACGTGGGTCCCGCTCACGACGGCCGACCACTACCGCATCTACATCGGTGCGGCGGGGCAGTACACCGAGGACGGCCAGCCCGTCTTCTACGAGCCGACCTTCGCCGACTACTCCTACAACAACCTGGACTACCCGGCCTTCGCCGAGACCAATCCGCGCTACCTGCGTCCGGGGGACTACCACTGGATCGTCATGGCCTATGACGCGAGCAACACCCCGATCGCACAGGGTCCGTTGACGACGTTCTCCGTGTCCGACATCAATACCGTCACCGGTCAGTCGCTCGCCATCGACGGCTCGATCCTCGTGGCAGGCGGCGGCTGCACCGCCCACCTGACCGACGGCGTCAACGGGCCACGGTGCGAGGGCGTCCCCACCACACCGGTCCTCTCCTGGGACCCGGTGCCGGGGGCCAACTTATACATGGTCTACGTCAGCCGGGACCGGTCGTTCACGAACCTCCTCGAGCCGACCAGCTCGATTCCGGCGACGAGCAACACGATGTATGCGCCTACGCTCGACAACGACGCCCACACCTATCCCGACGTCGAGGGTGACCGCCCGCTCTACTGGTTCATTCGTCCGTGCCGCACTGTGGGTGAGTGTGGACCCTCGCCGGTGTCGACCTCCGGGTTGGCCACGAACGCTTTCGTCAAGACGTCCCCCGCCGTGGACCAGCTGCAGAGCGGCGACCGCTCGATGAGCGAGCTCAACTTCTCCTGGCGCGACTATCACCTCACCAACCAAGCCACGACATGGCCGTCGACCGGTGAAAAGAGCACGCAGAGCGCCATGCAGTACCGCATCCAGATCGACACCGACACCGCCTTCCAGGCGCCGTTCGTAGACCAGCAGATCGTGGACCAGGCCACCTACACCGCCTTCGACCGGATCTACCCCGAGGGCGAGCTCTACTGGCGGGTGCAGGCGATTGACTCCGACAACAACGGACTCACGTGGTCCAAGGCGGTGGCGATCGACAAGTCCAGCACCCCGGTCGAGATCGTGTCTCCTGCCGCGGACGGCACCGTCGACGGGACGGCTCCGCTGCGCTGGAAGGCGCAGGCGTTCCTCGGGTCGTACGACGTCGAGGTCTACCGCGGCGACGACTCCAACTTTTCCTCGGGCAACCGTGTCATCAGCGCCACTCGGGTCAAGACCAACGCCTACGTCACCGAAGCGCCGCTGACTCCCTCCTCGTCGGCATACCGCTGGCGCGTGCGGCGCCGGGACGCCACCGACAACGCAGGCCCGTGGACGACCGGGCGCTTCTTCGTGCGTTCCAGGGTGCCGGCCCTGCTCCTGCCGGCGCCCGGGGCAAGCCAGCCCGCCAACGCTCCGACGATGTCGTGGGAGCCAACCCTCGGTGCGGCGAGCTACCAGATGAGCGTTGTCTCATCGACCGGCCGTAGCCTCGCGCAGGTGGAGACCGTGGCGACGTCGTACGCCGTGCCCTCGTCCGCACCGACCGGTCTCTACACATGGGAGGTGACGGCCCTCGACAACGACCGCAAGATCATCGGCGTCGCGCGCTCGACCTTCACCGTCGACGCGGGGATCAAGGTGGTGCGACCGGTCGAGATCCAGGCACCCTCGGGCACCGGTGTCGGTGCGACGGTGACCAGCACCGCACCGCTGTGGGACCCCTCGGATGCCACGATGACCTACCAGTGGCTGCGCGGCGGGACACCGATCTATGGCGCCAACGAAGCGTCGTACGTGCTCACGGCGACGGACTTCGGCGCCGGCATCTCGCTCCGCGTTACCGCCAAGCGCTCCGGCTTCGACGACGCCACGAGCGTGAGCAACATCATCGGGACCACGGCGGGCGGGGCGCTCCAGCCCATGGTCCCGCCCAGCTTGAACGGGGAGCCGGTGCCCGGCTCCACGCTCATCGCGAGCGGCGGGACGTGGAGCCAGCCGGGTCCGACCCTCAAGTACCAGTGGCTCAGGACCGGGACCCCCATCCCGGGAGCGACGAGCAGCTTCTACACGCTCACCCCCGAAGACGCCGGGAAGGACGTCGCCGTCACGGTGCTCGCGTCCAAGCTCGGCTTTACCGACGGCTCCTCGACGACGCCATCGGTCTCGGTGGCCAAGCTCGTGTCAACGACGACGTCCACCCTTTCCGCCACCCGGATCAAGAAGGGCAAGACCGTCAAGGTCGGCGTCACCGTCGCCGTCCAGGGAGTGGCGGCGCCATCGGGCACCGTGAAGATCCAGGACGGCATAAAGACGCTCAAGACCTTCACAGTCGACCCCTTCCGCAAGGGCGTCATGACGGTGAAGCTGTCGAGCAAGAAGCTCAAGGCCGGCCGACACAAGATCAAGCTCGTATACGTCGGCAATGCCTCGACCGCGTCCTCGCACGCCAAGGTGATCCGACTAATCGTCTTCACCAAAGGACGATCCGGCGGGAAGTCGCGGCGGGGGATAGTTTCCTCGCCGTGACCTGGCTCGCCGACCACTGGCTCGACGTCCTAGGGTGGGGCGGGAGCGCCCTGCTCGTCTACTCCCTGTTGCAGGCGAGCGTCCTCCGGCTGCGCGTGCTCAACGCGATCGCGTGCGTGATCCTGATCGTGTTCAACGCCGCGCTCGAGGTCTGGCCGATGGTCGGCATGAACACCGTGCTCGTCGCCATCAACGCCTGGTTCATCGTCCGGCTCCTGCGTGACCGTCACGACGAGACCGCCTTCGAGGTGCTCGAGGTCGGCCCCGCCGACGAGTACCTGCGCCACACCCTCCGCGTGCACGGAGCGGACATCCTGAAGTTCAACCCGACGTTCGTCCACGACCCCTCTGACGACCAGGACGCGTTCCTCGTGCAGAAGGGCGACGAGACCGTGGGGGTCGTGCTCCTGCGCGAGACCGGGGAGACGGCGGACGTGCTGCTCGACTACGTCACGCCCCGGTACCGCGACTTCTCCCCCGGCGAGTTCGTGTGGCGCAAGAGCGGACTGCTCGCCGACCGTGGGATCCGGCTCGTGGTGACGCCGCCCGGCATGGTCGGCGCCTACTACGACCGGCTCGGCTTCCGGCGCGAGGGCGACTCGTACGTCCTCGAGATCGCCTGACGCACCTTTTGTCGTTCCCCTTCACGGAGCGCTGCCCGCCACTAGATTGGCGGCCATATCCGATCGAAGGAGCTAGCCGTGCGCACGATCGCCCTGATGTGCCTCGCCGCGCTGGTGAGTGTGGGAGGCAACCCCGCCCAGGCCGACACCCCTGGCTGCGTGTCACGCCACGAGTTCAACCGTGTGGTCAAGGGAATGACGATGACCAGGGCGCACCGGATCTTCGACATCGAGGGCGTCGTCACCGGCCTCGGCACCCCCAATGAGTTGCGCTACTACGGGACGTGCACCGGTCGGGGAATGGTCCAGGTCGTCTTCAGCCCGCGCGACCGCGTGGTCAGCAAGGACGCCCGCTTCTTCTGAGCCAGGCCTAGGCCGAGGTCGCCGCCACCCACCGCTCGAGCGCGGCCTTCGCCGCACCGGAGTCGATCGCGTCCGCCGCCTTCGACACCCCGGCGGCGAGCGAGGAGTCGACATCGGAGTCCGGCGAGTCGTAGACGGCCAGGGCGGCGCCCGCGTTGAGCAGCACGGCGTCCCGGACCGGGCCCTGCTCCCCCGCCAGGAGACGTCGTACGACGTCGGCGTTGTGCGCGGCGTCGCCGCCACGCAGGTCCTCGGTGGTCGCCCGGGCGATGCCGAGGGACGCCGGGTCGAGCGACGACTCGGTGACCTCGCCCTCGTGGACGCGCCAGAGGGTCGAGGTGGTGGTGGTCGTGAGCTCGTCGAGGCCGTCGTCGCCGCGGAAGACCCAGGCGTCGACGCCGCGACCCGCGAGCACGCCGGCCATCACCGGGGCCATCCGGATGTCGGCGCAACCGATGGCCTGCGCCTGCGGCCGCGCGGGGTTGGTGAGCGGACCGAGGATGTTGAACGTCGTGGCGATGCCGAGCTCACGCCGCGGCACGGCCGCGTGGCGCATCGCAGGGTGGAACGCGGCGGAGAAGCAGAACGTGATGCCGGCCTCGTCGGCTACCTCGGCGACGCGCGCCGGCGGCAGGTCCAGCCGGATGCCGAGCGCCTCGAGCACGTCGGCGGACCCGGACTTCGAGGACGCCGAGCGGTTGCCGTGCTTGACGACGCGCGCGCCGGCGCCCGCGGCGACGATCGCGGACATCGTGGAGATGTTGACCGACATGGACCGGTCGCCGCCCGTTCCGACGACGTCGAGCAGTCGGCCGGGCACCGAGATCGGGTTGGCCGCGGCGAGCATCGCGTCGGCGATGCCCGTGACCTCGTCCACCGTCTCGCCCTTGGCACGCAGCGCCACGACGAGTCCGGTCAGCTGGACGGGTGTCGCGGCGCCCGCGAAGACCTCGTCCATGGCCCATCGCGCCTGCTCGGTCGTCAGGTCGTCACCGGCGACCAGCGTGGAGAGGACGTCGGGCCAGGTGTGGGACATGGGGATCAGGCTAGTGCCGCGGCCGTCCCGCGCCCGAGGGGTGTCAGGAGGTGGCCGGCACCGACGGTCGGAGCAGGCCGATGACGGCCTCGGCGAGCTGGATCGGGTCGATGGGGTGTGGGACGGCAGCCTCGGCGCGCGACCAGGTCGCGAGCCAGGCGTCCTGCGGCCGGCCGGTCAGCACCACGACGGGCGGGCACTGGTAGATCTCGTCCTTGAGCTGCTTGGCGATGCCCATGCCGCCGGCGGGGACCGCCTCGCCGTCGAGGATGGCGAGGGCGATGTCGCCGCGGTCCATGTTCTGAAGGACGACCGGCTCCGTGGCCACCTCGACGTACTCGAGCTCGGGGAGGTCGGGATGCGGACGGCGGCCAAGCGCGAGGATGACCTGCTGGCGGGTGTTCACGTCGTCGCTGTAGACGAGGACCTTCAGGGCACGGTCGGGGGCGGCATCAGTCACGAGAGGCATCGTAACCGTCGTCATCGGCGCCGCGTGCCGAGGCATGCGTCACAGCACCGGGCGGCCGCGTACGCCGCTCCGCAAGGTCCAGTCGCCGGTCCTCCCGGGCAGCTTCCTTCATCGACGAGCGCACCCACTGGATGAAGATGACCCCGAAGAACAGCACGCCGATGAGGTCGCCGCTGGCCCAGAGGATCCCGCCGGCCAGGTGCTGGTCCTCGAGCATTGGCGGCAGCCAGACGCCCATCGGTCCCTCCCGCAGCTCGAGGTAGTGCTCCTCGCCGATGAGCGTCGTCTGGCCCATGATCGTGACGCCCAGGAACGCGTGGAAGGGGAGCGTCATGAGCGTGAGGAGCACGCGGAACGGGGGGCTCACCCGGCCGGGCACCGGGTCGACGCCCACCAGGGGCCAGAAGAACAGCGTCCCGACCACCACCAGGTGGATGTGCATCATCTGGTGGACGAACGAGGAGCCCAGGCTGGCGTCGTACCAGGGGCTGAAGTAGAGCGCCCACGGGGAGGCGACGTAGAGGGCGAAGGCCAGGGGCGGGAAGGACAGCACCTTCGCCACCCGGGAGTGGAGCACCACCAACAGCCACCGCCGCGGCGTCGCCGGCAGCGTCCGGAGGGCGAGCGTGACCGGCGCGCCGAGCGCCAGGGCGAGCGGCACGACCATCGACAGCACCATGTGCTGGACCATGTGGACGCTCAGCAGCGTCGTGTCGTAGATGCCCAGCCCCGACATGGTGGCAAAGGCGAACGAGCCCATCCCCAGCACCACGAACGACAGCGTCCGGCCGATGGGCCAGCGGTCGCCGCGGCGGTGCAGGACGGCCACCCCGAGGCTGTAGAGCCCGACCGCCCAGACGGTGACCACGAAGGGGATCGGGTCGATCCCCCAGTCCGTGAGCACGCGTCCGGGCGTGAATCTCGGGAGGACCTCGGCGGCGTCCGCGGAGAGGGCGAGGAGGGCGTTGTGCACGCTGTGAACTTTATGACGGGACAACACAGGGGGTCGGGGTGCCCCTCGTCCCCACCAACGGCCATAATGGCTCCGTGGCGACAGCAACTGCGACGATTCCGGCCTCCCGTCTGCACGGGCACCACGACCGACCCAGCATGGTCAGCGTGGGCACGATCATCTGGCTCTCGAGCGAGCTGATGTTCTTCGCGGCGCTGTTCGCGTCCTACTTCACCATCCGGGCGGTGAGCCCCGAGCTGTGGGCGCAGGAGACCGCCAAGCTCAACGTCCCCTTCTCCACCGCCAACACCGCGATCCTGGTCGCGTCGTCCTTCGCCTGCCAGTGGGGCGTCTTCGCCGCCGAGCGCGGCCAGGTCGGGCGCACCGGGGGCCTGCTCAACTTCGCCAAGTGGGGCCTGCGCGAGTGGTTCATCCTCACCTACGTCATGGGCGCCGTGTTCATCGGCGGCCAGGCCCTGGAGTACGCCGAGCTGATCGAGCACGGCGTGACCATCCCGAGCTCCGCCTACGGCTCGATGTTCTACCTGACCACCGGCTTCCACGGCATCCACGTGGCCGGCGGACTGATCGCCTTCCTGTTCGTCCTGGGCCGCACCTACCTGGCCCGACGCTTCACCCACGAGCAAGCCGTCACCGCGATCGTCGTGTCCTACTACTGGCACTTCGTCGACGTGGTCTGGATCGGCCTGTTCTTCACGATCTACGTCATCCAGTAAGCACCGCCCAGACAGCCAACACCGTCGCAACCGGCAAGGACTCATCGTGCGTTTGCTCAACCGAACCGCTGGACGCCTCTCCCGGCACCGTCGGGGACCGCTTGCGGGTCTCGCCGTGCTGCTGCTGGGACTGTTGATCAGCGGCTCCCTCTACGCGGTCTTCTCCCCCGCCCAGGCTGACTCGCAGGCGAGCGAGACCGAGCAGGTCGCGAAGGGCAAGGAGCTCTTCATCGCCAGCTGCTCGTTCTGCCACGGCCAGAACGGCGAGGGCGTGCCCACCGTCCGCGACGGCTACCAGCTCGGCCCGTCGCTCGTGGGCGTGGGCGCCGCTGCCGTCGACTTCCAGGTCGGCACCGGCCGCATGCCGATGGCGAGCCCCGGCCAGCAGGCGCCGCGCAAGCAGGTCGCGTTCAACGACGAAGAGGTCGCCGCGCTCGCCGCCTACGTCGCATCGCTGGGCCCCGGCCCGGCCATCCCCAACGAGGCCGACTACTCGGTCGACGACCTGTCGGAGGAGGAGCGCCAGGAGGCGATCTCCCGCGGCGGCCAGATCTTCCTCACCAACTGCACCGCGTGCCACAACTTCAACGGCGCCGGCGGCGCGATGCCCCGTGGCGGCTACGCCCCCACGCTCCACGGCGTCGAGCCGAAGTACATCTTCGAGGCGATGCTCACCGGCCCCCAGCAGATGCCCAACTTCAGCAACGGCAACCTCTCCCCCGAGGAGAAGCGGGACGTCATTGCCTACCTCGGTAGCCTCGAGGAGACCCCCGAGTACGCCGGCTTCACCCTGGGCGGGCTGGGCCCGGTCTCCGAGGGTCTGTTCGCCTGGGTCATCGGCATCGGCGGTCTGGTGGGCGCAGCGGTCTGGATCGCCTCGCACACGACCCGCAGCAAGAAGAGCAAGGTGAACGCGTGAGCAACGACAACTCCTCGACCCCGGAGCACCCAGTCAACGCGCCTGACGGCACTCCCGTGCCCTACGCGACGCACGTGCCCACGCACCGCGACGCCGAGCCGATCTCCGACCCGGGGCTGCCGGCCCACACCTGGCGTCCCACCGACGTCGACCCCAAGGCCGAGAAGCGCGCCGAGCGCCAGATCGCGGCCATGTTCATCGCCGCGATGCTCTTCGCCGTCCTCTTCGTGGTCGCCTACTTCTCCTTCGAGGTCGGCGACAACTGGGACACCTTCGCCGGCCTCGGCGCGTCGACGATCACCCTGGGTCTCACCCTCGGCCTCAGCCTGCTGCTCATCGGCACCGGCATCATCCACCTGGCCCGCAAGCTGATGGCCGACCACGAGATGGTCGAGATGCGCCACCCGGCCGCGTCGCCGCAGGAGGACCGCGACCTCACCGTCCAGGCCCTCAACGACGGGCTCGCGGAGGCCGGCATCGGCCGCCGCCCGCTGGTGCGCAACACCATGCTCGGCGCCATCGGCGTGCTCGGCCTGCCCACGATCGTGCTGCTGCGCGACCTGGCCCCCGGCAACGCGCTCGACGTCGACAAGCTCGGGCAGACCATCTGGGAGCCGGGCATGCGCCTGGTGCGTGACGTCGTCGGCACGCCCATCCTCGCCAGCGAGATCGAGATGGGCGACCTGATCAACGCCGCCCCCGAGGCGATGTTCCCGACCGAGGAGAACGGCTACCCCGAGCTGCACGGCGCGGAGGAGCAGGCCGAGAAGGCCAAGGGCGCCATCATCATCGTCCGGATGGACCCCGACGACATCATCCCGCTCCCGGGCCGCGAGAAGTGGACCGTCGACGGGATCATCTCCTACTCGAAGATCTGCACCCACGTGGGTTGCCCGATCTCCCTCTACGAGCGCACCACCCACCACGTGCTGTGCCCGTGCCACCAGTCGACCTTCGACCTCGCGGACCACGCGAAGGTCATCTTCGGTCCGGCTGCCCGCCCCCTCCCCCAGCTGCCCATCGCGGTGGATGACGAGGGCTACCTGGTCGCTCAGAGCGACTTCAACGAGCCCATCGGGGCTAGCTTTTGGGAGCGTGAGAAGCTGTGAGCGTCGACACCAGCAAGGTCGCGACGAGCAATCGCACGGACGCCGCAACCGCATCGAAGCCCGGCCCTGCCGGCTCGCTGGCCTCCTGGGCCGACGACCGCCTGGGTCTGGCCACGGCGATGAAGAAGAACCTGCGCAAGGTCTTCCCCGACCACTGGTCGTTCATGCTGGGCGAGATCGCCCTGTGGAGCTTCGTGGTCCTGCTGCTCACGGGTGTCTTCCTGACCCTGTGGTTCAACCCCTCCATGGGTCACATCACCTACGAGGGCTCCTACGACCAGCTGCGCGGCGTCGGGATGTCGGAGTCGATGGCCTCGACCCTGCACATCTCCTTCGACGTGCGCGGCGGCCTGCTGATGCGCCAGATGCACCACTGGGCGGCCGCGATCTTCATCGCCTCGATGATGGTCCACCTGCTCCGTGTCGCCTTCACCGGCGCCTACCGCAAGCCGCGCGAGCTCAACTGGGTCATCGGCTGCCTCCTGCTGCTCCTCGGCACGCTCGAGGGCTTCACCGGCTACTCGCTCCCCGACGACCTGCTCTCGGGCACCGGCGTCCGGGCGGCTGACGGCTTCCTCAAGGCGACCCCGGTCGCCGGCAGCTACATGTCGTTCCTGCTCTTCGGCGGCGAGTTCCCCGGCGAGTCGATCATCCCGCGCCTCTACATCATCCACGTGCTGCTGATCCCGGGCATCCTGCTCGCCCTGATCGCGGCCCACATGCTGCTGCTCGTCTACCACAAGCACACGCAGTGGCCCGGCCCCGGCCGCACCGAGCAGAACGTCGTCGGCTTCCCGATGCTCCCGGTGTACGCCGCCAAGGCCGGTGGCTTCTTCTTCATGGTCTTCGGTGTCATCGCCATCATGGGCGGCCTGCTGTCGATCAACCCGGTGTGGAAGTTCGGCCCCTACGACCCGACCAAGGTGACGGCCGGCTCGCAGCCCGACTGGTACATGGGCTGGCCCGACGGCCTCCTGCGCATCATCCCGACCGGCTGGGAGTCGGTGATCTTCGGCTACACGATCTCGTGGAACGTGATGCTGCCGATCCTCATCGTGCCCCCGATGATGCTGGTCATCCTGATGCTCCTGCCGTTCATCGAAGGCTGGATCACCGGCGACAAGCGGGACCACCACCTGCTCCAGCGTCCGCGCAACGCGCCGACGCGCACGGCGGTCATGGTGTCCCTGATGACCTTCTACGGCCTCGCCTGGGCCGCGGGCGGCAACGACATCATCGCCATCAAGCTGCACCTCAGCATCAACCAGATCACCTACTTCATGCGGGTCGCGATCTTCCTCGGTCCGCTCCTGGCGTTCTGGATCACCCGCCGCTGGTGCATCTCGCTGCAGCGTCACGACAACGAGAAGCTGCTGCACGGCTACGAGACGGGCATCATCACCCGCTCCCCGGAGGGGCAGTACGCCGAGCGGCACCTGCCGATCAACGAGACGTCCGCCTACACCCTCACCGCGCGCGACCGCGACGAGGTCTACACGGTCGGGAGCGACACCGACGCCTCCGGCGTGGCCGCACCCAACTCGCGCTCGGAGAAGCTGCGGGCCAGGCTCTCGTCGTGGATGTACAGCCACAACGTGCAGAAACCCACCCGGACCGAGCTCGAGGAGGCGCACCACCACGCCGAGCACGAGGCCGAGCTCCAGGCGGGCCTCGACCACCCGGTCGACGGTCACCAGTTCGACGACCACCGCCTGCGCGACACCGACGACGTGCCGCTTCGCGACCACTGATCGTCGTACGACATGCACGAGGGCCCGCCGGGATGACTCCCGGCGGGCCCTCTGCTCGTCCGCGGTGGCTCAGCCGGCGGCCGCGCCCGTGGCTCAGTCTCCCTTGACGTTGACCAGCTGCCGCAGCACGTGGCGCACCTCCACCAGGTCGGCCGCGTCGGCCATCACCCGGTCGATGTCCTTGTAGGCCGCCGGGATCTCGTCGATGAACGCGTCGGTGTCGCGGTACTCGATCCCCGCCATCGCCGCCCGCAGGTCGTCGCCGGTGAAGGTCTTCCGCGCCCGGGTCCGGGAGTACTCCCGGCCGGCCCCGTGGGGTGCGGAGCAGAGCGATGCCGGGTCGCCCTTCCCGACGACGACGTAGGACGCCGTACCCATCGACCCCGGGATCAGGCCGGGCCGGCCCGCCTCGGCGTTGATCGCGCCCTTGCGGGACAGCCACACGTCGCGGCCGTAGTGGTGCTCGGGCTCGGTGTAGTTGTGGTGGCAGTTGATCTCCTCCACCCGCTCCACGTCACCGTCCACCCACTCGCCGAACTGGCGCACGACCCGGTCCATCATCTCCTCACGGTTGAGCAGCGCGTAGGTCTGCGCCCACCGCATCTCGCGGATGTAGGCATCGAACTGCTCCGTGCCCTCGGTGAGGTGGGCCAGGTCACGGTCGGGCAGGTACTCGCCGGCGCAGAGCTCGCGGGCGACCGCGATGTGCTTCTGCGCGATCCGGTTGCCGACCCCTCGCGATCCCGAGTGCAGGAACAGCCACACTCCCCCGGTCTCGTCGGCGGTGACCTCGATGAAGTGGTTGCCCGACCCGAGGGTGCCCAGCTGCAGGTCCCACCGCTTGGCGTACGACGCCGGGTCGAAACCAGCCTCGGCCGCCAGGGCCCGCAGCTGCTCGAGCCGCTGCTCGGTGTGCTCGCGGCTGACCGTGCGGTTCGCGGCACCGGCGTTGAGCGGGACGGCCCGCTCGATCGCCTGGCGCACCGGCTTGCGGTCGCTGGGCAGGTCGCCGGTGGCGTACTGGGTCCGCACGGCGATCATGCCGCAGCCGATGTCCACGCCGACGGCGGCGGGGATGATCGCACCGAGGGTCGGGATGACCGACCCGACGGTGGCACCCAGGCCGAGGTGTGCGTCAGGCATCAGCGCGACGTGCGGGTGGATGAACGGCATCGTGGCCGTCCGCTCCGCCTGCGCGCGCGTGTTGTCCTCGAGGATCGACGCCCAGCTGATGAGCGTCGGGGTCAGGTTCTCCATCGTCCTTCCTTCTCTGGGAGGGTCCCGCACATTGCGGGCCGACCCAGGACCGTACGCACCCGGAAACGGCTTGCACCGTCCATTTCCGGTGCCGTAGGGGCGACGGCGGAGAGGTGGCGTCAGCTGAGCGCGGAGCCCTGCTTCCAGGCGGCCGGAGCGAGGTTCCAGTCGCCGTAGCCGTTCTCGAGCGTCATCGGACGGTCGGTGCCGGTGTACTCCACGACGTCGCCACGCCGGGTCATGGCGTAGAGCCAGCCGGCGTCGGCGGTCGACATGCCCGTGCAGCCGTGGGAGACGTTGGCGTAGCCCTGGGAGCCGACCGACCACGGTGCGGCGTGGATGAACTCGCCCGAGTAGGTGACCCGCATCGCCCAGCGCACGTCGTCGATGTCGTAGGCCTCGGGGCTGTTGCGGTTGATGCCGACCGTCTCGGAGTTCATCCGGCGGGTCTCGAACTTCTCCATGATCACCTTGACCCCGGAGCGGGTGGTGAAGCCCGGCTTGCCGGTGGTGATCGGCAGCGTGCGGAGCAGCTCGCCGTTGCTGAAGACCTGCATCTGGTGGGTCTGGGCGTTGACCTTGTAGACATGGGCGTCGCCGACGTGGAAGGACAGTTGACGGTCCTCCTGGCCGTAGATGCCGTTGCCGGCGGGCAGGCTGTTGAGGTCGAGGTCGACCGAGACGTCGGTGCCGGCCTTCCAGTAGCGGGCGGGGCGGAAGTGCGCCTCGCTGTCACTCAGCCAGTACCACGAGCCCTTCTGGGCGGGGGTGCTGGTGACGTTCATGTGCTTCTCGAACATCGCCCGGTCGGTGACCGGGATGTCGAACGTGACCACGACGGGCATGCCGACGCCGACGGTCTCGCCATCGAGCGGGGCGATCGAGGGGTAGGTCTGCTGGTCGAGGGTCAGGTCGATGGTGTGGAATGCACGGGTGCGCTCGACCGCCTCGCCGTCGGAGCGGGTCGCCGAGGCGGAGATCCGGTAGTCGGTGCCCGGCTCGAGCAGGGACGTGGAGGTCCACGTGCCGCCCTCGACGCGGCCCTGGACCGGTCCGGCCGCGGACGTGACGCGTACGTCGGACAGGTCGCCGCCGTCGGCCGACACGGTCACCGGCGCGTCGATCGGCACCGACCCGGGGTCGGCGAAGCTGGTGGTCAACCGGACGGGGTCGACCTGGGCGGCCTCCGAGGCACCCGGGGTGTCGCCGGGAGCGGCCGGGGAGCCGTCATCGGACGTGGGGCTGCTGCTGCACGCGGCGAGGCCGGCGGAGAGCATCAGCAGCGCCGCCGCGGCCGCCGTACGACGGTGCGCGGGACGCGTGGACCTGAGCGCGCGAGTGCGCATGCGACGTGACCCCCATGGAGAGCCCGCCCCGGACGGGCGGGGCGGTGGAACAGAAGAACCCGTCCAGCGTACGTCGCGGACGGGCTCTTCCAGAATTCCCACTCAGGGGCGCGGCTCAGTGGGCGTGCTCGCCCCGGTAGTACTCGAAGACGAAGCCACACGTGACGACGGCACCGGTGGTGAAGCCGATGATGACCAGCCACCAGGCCGACATCGCGACGCCGTAGACCATGACACCGAGGGCGAGGGCGCACCACAGCGGCCACCAGGAGTAGGGCGGGAAGAAGCCCAGCTCTCCGGCCCCGTCAGCGATCTCGCCCTCCTTGCGGTCCTCAGGCCGCGGGTCCATGCGCGAGGCGTGGAACCCGAGGTAGAGGGTGATCATCGCGGTGAGGAGGGCGGTCATCACCAGCGCGGACGTGCCGGTCCAGTCCCCGGAGAGGAACCAGTAGCCGGGAGCCACCACCGCCACGAACACGGTGGTGATCCCGAAGATCCATGCCTCGGCCTTCATCGGTCCCTCTCCTCGTGGGTGCCGTCGACCGGAAGGTCGGCGCGGTCGCGCAACATCTCCTCGCGGCCGTGCACCTCGGGCGCGTCAGCCACCTGGCCGTCGCGCTCGGCGTCGTTGTCGGCCAGCTCGAGCAGCGCGATCTCCGGGTGGTGCAGGTCGAAGGCGGGCGACTCGGAACGGATGCGCGGCAGCGTGTGGAAGTTGTGGCGCGGCGGCGGGCAGCTGGTCGCCCACTCGAGCGAGCGGCCCCAGCCCCACGGGTCGTCCACCACCACCTTCGGCGCCTTGGCCGAGAGGTAGACGTTGAGCAGGAAGGGCAGCGTCGAGGCGGCCAGCAGGAACGAGCCCACCGTGGAGATCTGGTTGAGCGTCGTGAAGCCGTCCTGCGGGAGGTAGTCGGCGTAGCGACGCGGCATGCCCTCGACACCCAACCAGTGCTGGACCAGGAACGTGGTGTGGAAGCCGACGAACAGGATCCAGAAGTGCAGCTTGCCGAGACGCTCGTCGAGCATCCGGCCGGTCATCTTGGGCCACCAGAAGTAGAAGCCGGCGAACATGGCGAACACCACCGTGCCGAAGACGACGTAGTGGAAGTGCGCCACCACGAAGTAGGAGTCGGACACGTGGAAGTCCAGCGGCGGGCTGGCCAGGATGACGCCGGTGAGGCCACCGAAGAGGAAGGTCACCAGGAAGCCGATCGACCACAGCATCGGGGTGTCGAAGGACAGAGATCCCCCCCACATCGTGCCGATCCAGTTGAAGAACTTCACTCCTGTCGGGACCGCGATCAGGAAGGTCATGCCGGAGAAGAACGGCAGGTCCACGGCGCCGGTGACGAACATGTGGTGCGCCCACACCGCCACCGACAGCATCGCGATGCCGAGGGTCGCGGCGACCAGGCCGACATAGCCGAAGATCGGCTTGCGGCTGAAGACCGGGAGGATCTCCGACACGATGCCGAAGAACGGCAACGCGATGATGTAGACCTCCGGGTGGCCGAAGAACCAGAACAGGTGCTGCCACAGGATCGGACCGCCGTGCGACGGGTCGAACACGTGGGCGCCGAGGATCCGGTCGGCCTCCAGCGAGAGCAGCGCCCCCGCGAGGATCGGGAACACCATGATCACGAGCATGCTGGTGATCAGCGTGTTCCACACGAAGATCGGCATCCGGAACATCGTCATGCCGGGCGCGCGCATGCAGATGATGGTGGTGATGAAGTTGACGCCACCGAGGATCGAGCCGAGACCGGCCATCCAGAGGCCCATGATCCAGAGGTCGCCACCCACGCCCGGACTGCGTACGGCGTCGGAGAGCGGCGTGTAGGCGAACCAGCCGAAGTCGGCGGCGCCCGAGGGCGTGAGGAAGCCGGACGCGGCGATGAGGCCACCGAACAGGAACAGCCAGTAGCTGAACATGTTGAGGCGCGGGAACGCCACGTCGGGCGCACCGATCTGCAGCGGCATGATCACGTTGGCGAAGCCGAAGAACAGCGGCGTCGCGAACAGCAGCAGCATGATCGTGCCGTGCATCGTGAACAGCTGGTTGTAGAGCTGGTCGTTGACGATCTGCTGGCCCGGGTAGGCGAGCTCGGAACGGATCAGCATGGCCATCAGGCCGGCGACGAGGAACCACCCGAACGAGGTGATCAGGTACATCTTGCCGATCAGCTTGTGATCGGTCGTCGTCAGCAGGCGCACCGCCTGCTCACCGAGCGGCTTCTTGCGCTCCGGCGGAGGTGCCGCGGCGTGCGGGGTGGCTGTGGTTGCAGCGCTCACTGGCTGTGTCCTTCCGAGTCGTCGTCGAGACCCGCCTGTTCCCGGACGAAGTCGCCACCGAGCACGGGCTGCTCGGCGGTGTTGCCGGCGTCGGCCAGCTCGAGGAGGTACGCGTCGTACTCCTCCTGGCCGACGACCTCGACGTTGAAGAGCATCCGCGAGTGGGAGACACCGCAGAGCTCGTAGCACTTGCCGGCGTAGGTGCCCTCGACGGTCGGGGTGACCTGGAGCCTGTTGACCCGGCCGGGGATGACGTCCATCTTCACGAGGAACGACGGGACGCCGAAGTCGTGGATGACGTCAGGAGAGTGGAGGTTGAACTGGATGGTCTGGTCGACCGGCAGCACGAGCGTCGGGATGTCGGCGCCGGTGCCGGACGTGTACACGTAGGAGCCGTAGGCGAAGTCGCCGTCCTCGGCCGTGGCGGACGGGTTCTGCTCGCCGACGCCGTAGTTGAACGTCCACGACCACTGCTGGCCGAGCACCTCGACGGTCATGTCGGGGTTGGCGTCGAGGTTGAGCACCTCGTCCTGGACCCGCACGGTGTGGAAGAAGAACACGACGCACATGAGGACCGGGGCGATCGTGTAGAAGACCTCGAGCGGCAGGTTGTAGCGCGTCTGCCGCGGCACCTCGTCGTCGCTCCGACGACGGAACTTCACCACGGCGTAGAGGATGAGGCCCCAGACGATGACGCCGGTCACCATGGCGGCGACCCAGGCCCACTTCCAGAGCTCGTAGGTGTAGGGACCCTCGGCGGTGGCCCGGTCGGGCATGGCCAGGTTGCGGATCTGGTGCGTGTCGGCCTCGGAACATCCGGCCAGCACCAGCATCGTCACGCCCAGGAGCGCGACCCTCAGGGTGCGCTTCAGGGGCGCGCCTGAAAGGTTGGGGACTTGCAGACCCACTGACGAGCCTCTCTCTCGGTCCTTCACGACACACAGAGAGTATCCCCATCTGACCGCGTCGTGCGGGGCAGGGTCGGGTGTCGGCCGATCTGCGCAGGTCACGGTCCGTCCGCCCGCGCGCAGGCGGCTGCGCGTGGCATAAGTTGCCCGTGTGACTGCCCCTCCGGCCCGGTCCGTCGACCTCGACAGCGCGTCCTCGGCGCCGCTGCACCCGGCGGCACGCGAGGTGCTCCTGGCCGCCCTCGACCGGGGGTACGCCGACCCGCGCCGGCTGCACCGCACCGGCCGCGACGCACGGCTGCTGCTCGACAACGCGCGTGAGGCCACGGCAGGCGCGCTGGGCGTGCGGCCCGACGAGGTCACCTTCACCCCCAGCGGCACCCACGCCGTCCACCTGGGGCTGCTCGGGCTGCTGCGGGGCTCACGGCGCGGGAGCGCGGTCGTGCACTCGGCCGTCGAGCACTCGGCCGTGCGCCACGCGGTGGCGTGGGGGGCCGACGGCGACCGGGAAGTGCGCGTCGACCGGTCGGGGGTCGTCGACCGGGACGGCCTCGTCGAGGACGCCCGCTCCCCCGGCGTCGGCGTCGTCGCCCTCCAGACCGCCAACCACGAGGTGGGCACCCTCCAGCCGGTCGGCGGGCTCGACCTGCCCGACGACGTCCCGCTCTTCACCGACGCGTGCGCGTCGATGGGTCGACTGCCCCTGCTCGACGGCTGGGCGGCGGCCGCGGGGTCGGCCCACAAGTGGGGTGGCCCGGCGGGCGTCGGCGTGCTGCTCGTCCGCAAACGGGCACGGTGGCGCAACCCCTTCCCCGCCGACGACCGCGCCGACGAGCGGTCGACCGGCTTCGAGAACGTCCCCGCGGTCCTCGCTGCGGCGGCCGCGCTGCAGGCGGTGGTGGCCGAGCGCGACGAGGTCAACGCGCGCCAGCACGAGCTCGTTGACGTCGTACGCCGCCGGGTGGCCGCGGAGGTGCCCGACGTGGAGGTCGTCGGCGACCCCGACAGCCGTCTCCCCCACCTGGTGACGTTCTCCTGCCTCTACGTCGACGGCGAGGCCCTGGTGACCGAGCTCGACCGGCGCGGCTTCGGCATCGCGAGCGGCTCGGCGTGCACCGCGTCGACCCTGACCCCGAGCCACGTGCTGGAGGCGATGGGCGTGCTGACGCACGGCAACGTCCGGCTCTCGCTCCAGCGCGAGACCAACCGCGCCGACGTCGACGCCTTCTGCGACGCGCTGCCCGGTGTCGTCGCCGAGATCCGGTCGCGGGTCGGCCTGTGACGCCCCCTCCCGGTGGACGCCTCCACGTCGCCCTCGAGCTCGACTGCCGAGAGGTGCCGTGCCCGATGCCGGTCATCGAGCTCGCGCGCCACCTCGGCGACGTGGAGGTCGGCGAGCTGCTGGCGGTGGTTGCCCACGACCCCGCGGCTGCGGTCGACGTACCTGCCTGGTGCCGGATGAAGGCGCAGGACTACGTCGGCGCGGACGCCGCCGACGACGGTGCACCGCGCTACGTCGTACGACGCCTCACCTGAGGGTCGAGGGGCCTAGGCCCTCAGGGACGGATCGTGCGCAGGTGCGGCTCGAAGTCGGCCGAGGCTTCGTCGCCGTAGGTCGCCGCGCAGCGCTCGAGGAAGGCGGTGCGGGAGATCTCGTACTCCTGCGTTCCGACCTGCTCGACGACGTAGACCGCGAGCAGGCAGCCGAGCTGGGCGGCGCGCTCGTGGCCTAGGCCCCAGCTGAGGGCGGCCATGAAGCCGGCCCGGAACGCGTCGCCGACCCCGGTCGGCTCGACCTTCTCGATCTCCGGGACGGCCGGCACGACGACCGACTCCTCGCCCTTCCGGTCGATCCGGACGCCGGCCGGGCCGAGCGTGACGACCCAGGTGCCGACGCGGTCGAGCACCTCCGCGGCGCTCCAGCCGGTCTTCTGGGTGATCAGGCTGGCCTCGTACTCGTTGGAGAACAGGATCTCGGCGCCGTCGATGAGCGGACGGATCAGGTCGCCGTCGCCGAAGGCGAGCTGCTGGGAGGGGTCGGCCAGGAACCGGTAGCCGCGCTGGCGGCACTCCTCGGTGTGACGGAGCATCCCCTGCGGGTCGTCGGGGCCGATGATGACGTAGTCGGGCTCGCCCACGCGGTCGACGATCGGCTTGAGCTCGATCTCGCGGGACTCGCTCATCGCGCCGGCGTAGAAGCTGGCGATCTGCGCGTGGGCGGTGTCGTTGGTGCACACGAAGCGGGCGGTGTGGCGGGTCTCGGAGACGTGCACCGAGTCGCAGTCGACGTTGTGCCGTTCGAGCCACGCGCGGTACTCGGCGAAGTCCTCGCCGACCGCCCCGACCAGCACCGGGCGCAGGCCCAGGTTGCCGAGCCCGAAGCAGATGTTGGCCGCGCAGCCACCCCGTCGTACCTCGAGGTCCTCGACGAGGAACGAGACCGAGAGCTTGTCGAGCTGGTCGACCACCAGGCTGTCGGCGAACTTCCCCGGGAAGGACATCAGGTGGTCGGTCGCGATCGATCCGGCTACGAGGAGGGACACGCCGCGGACACTACCCCGCGGTACGGCTCGGGATACGCATCAGTAGCCAATACCGTCGACCCCATGACGACGTCCCGACGCCCCGCGCCCCTCTTCAGCGACGAGCTGGGCACCCCCGCCGAGATGGCCGCCGACGGCCGGGAGACCAGCCGCAACCTCGGTCTGCAGAGCCGCCTCGAGCGCGCCGCGCAGGCCGCTGTCGCCCCCGCGCCGAGCCTGCACTTCGACGACTACCCGGCCGAGGTCGCCAAGCGCGAGATCCGGGTCTCCGACGCCGCGGCCCGCATCGCCAACGCGCTCCACCTGCACCTGGACTGAGGTGACGCGTGGGGCTGAGCTTGCGAAGCCCCGGTCAGCGGCCGGAGAAGCAGCCAGAGCCACCGACGTACGACGAAGGCCCCCGCCAATGGCGGGGGCCTTCGTGAGGTCTCAGATCAGTGGAACGAGTCGCCGCAGGCGCAGGAGCCGGTGGCGTTGGGGTTGTCGATCGTGAAGCCCTGCTTCTCGATGGTGTCGACGAAGTCGATCTCGGCACCGTTGAGGTAGGGGACGCTCATCCGGTCGACGACCACGGTCACGCCGTCGAAGTCGGTGGTCACGTCGCCGTCGAGGGTGCGCTCGTCGAAGAAGAGCTGGTAGCGGAGGCCCGAGCAGCCACCGGGCTGCACGGAGATCCGCAGGGCCAGGTCGTCGCGACCCTCCTGCTCGAGGAGGCTGTTGATCTTGCTGGCGGCGACGGCGGAAAGGTTGATCTGATCGGTGCGGCGCTCAGTGGTCTCGACCTGCTCGGTCATCTCATCACTCCAGAAGTCTCGGGTACTGCTTGCCTCAATGGTCGCACACCGAGGGTTATTCCCCGAGGTCGTGGGCGACAGTGGTGCCCGACCGTGGAGGGTGGCGGCAGGTTGCACGTGTTCGGGCCAGCGGTGGCCCGTCTGCCGCCACCGTCCGTACGCCATCCCGCGAGGTGGCGGCGGATCACACGCTGCCAAGGCGAACAAGGGCGATCTGCCGCCACCTTCAGGCGGTACGCCGCCGGGGTGGCGCCACGGGGATCCGCTTGAGAAGGGCGAGCCTCCCTGCGGGGGTGAACAGCGAGTCACGGAGAAGCCGGTGCCATCCCCGTATGCGAGTGGGGTCGTGGTCCCTCCCCAGCGACCGGTCGGCATCCTCCAGGATCGTCACCGCCCGATGGATGACGTCTCCCCCGGTGTACCCGCGGCGCACGAATCCCTCTCGATCGACCCGGCGGTCCCGTCGCCGGTCACCGACCCTGCGCGGCGCCTTCTCGTGCTCGTCCCCGTCGAACTCATGAAGAGCAGTCGTCCCGACGACCCATAGATCGGCCTGAGCCACCAGCACTCCGTCGGCATCCACCAGCTCCCACTGTGGCTCCACCTCGATGCCGCACACGACGTGCAGCAGCCGGAGCAGCGACTCCCACAGGGACTGGGCGCGACCGTCCACCAGAGGCAGCGCCGCTCGCAGCCGCCGGCCACCCGGTCGTCGGGTCCTCGCGATCACCTCCAGCTCCTCCAGCGAGACCAGCTCGAGGAAGATTGCCGCGTCGATCAGCGCGACGATGTCGACGACGCCGAGCCACCGCGCCGCCGCCGTGAGCGCCTCAGGGACCGTCGCGACACGCAGGCCACGCACGACGACGTGCTCCACTGGTCGGATGTGGCGGCTCGTGTGCACGCCGCTGCGCATGGGCCGCGGGTCGTCCTTGGCCAACGCGACGAAGACAGGGCATTCCTCGGGCAACGGAGGCAGGGGAACCCCGTGGACCTCGAGGGCCGTGAGCCCGGTGAAGCAGCCGACGTCGGTCATCAGGAGCTGCCACCCGGACAGGTCGTCCTCAGCCCAGGCCGGCGGATGCTCCGCCGACTGCGAGGCACCCGCCGCCTGCTTGTGCACGCCGTACGTCACGCGCGCCCACGTCGCTCCGCGTCGATGCCCACGCACCGCTTCCAGCTCTTCCATGCCTCGAGGGTCATGGCACCCCCTCCGGCCGTCACAGGACCGCGACCGAGCCTGTGGACAACGATCTCGAGGTCCTTGCTGTGGACAGCTGCGGGCCCGGGGTCGGCCCGTCAGGGGTGGCGGAGGGATGGTGGCGGCACCTTGCGCCCGGGGACGGCGCCGGCTCGCGATCTGCCGCCACCCTGCCGGGGCTGGACTGCGTCAGCGCGACCAGGTGCGCGCGACCCGGGCGGCGAGGTCGGCGAGGGCGTCGGCGGGTGCGCTGAACGCGCGCTCCTCCCCCACGAGGTCGACGAGGGAGTACGCAGACTCGATGCCGAGGGCGCGCATCTCGCGCGAGCCGACGAGCACCTGGCCGGCGAGGGCGATGCAGGGACGGAGGGCCTCCGAGGCGACGGCGGCCACGCCGTAGGGCACCTTGCCGGCGCGGCTGGAGAAGTCGAAGGCGCCCTCGCCGGTCACGACCAGGTCGGACGCGCGGGCCCGGTCGGCCAGGGACACCGCGGACGCGACCAGGCCGATGCCCGGCTCCCGGGACGCGCCGAGGACGAGGAGGGCGTAGCCGATGCCGCCCGCGGCGCCGGCGCCCTTCTCCAGCGACGTACGCCGGTCGGTGGCGGCGGCGAAGGCCTCGAGCCACCCGTCCACCTCGGCGATCCGGTCCTCGGCGACGCCCTTCTGCGGCCCGAAGGTCTTGGTGGCCCCGAAGAGCCCGGTCAGGGGGTTGTCCACGTCGCTGGCGGCGACGAGCGTGACTCCGTCGAGCCTGGAGCGTGCCGCGGACAGGTCCACCGTCGTCACGGTCCCCAGCGGGGCTGCCCCGCCGTCGAGCACGCCGTCGGCGTGCGCGCCGAGGGCGGCCAGGACACCCGCGCCGCCGTCGTTGGTGCCGGTCCCACCCAGACCGACCACGACGGTCGTCGCGCCACCGGCCACCGCGGCCAGCACCAGCTCACCCACCCCCGCGCTCGAGGCGGTCTCGACCGGACCCGAGGACAGGTGCAGGCCGGCGGCCTGTGCGCTCTCGACGTAAGCCGTCGTGCCCACCCGCAGCACCACCGCGGGCACCGGGTCGCCGTGCGGCCCGCTGACCGTCACGGCGTCGAGGGATCCGCCGAGGGCGGCGTGCAGGACGTCGACGAAACCGGGGCCGCCGTCGGCCATGGGAGCGAGGTCGAGCTCGTCGTCCGGCGCGTGCCGGCGCCAGCCGGCGGCGACCGCCTCCGCGGCCTGGACCGCGGTGAGGGTGCCGGCGAACTTGTCCGGGGCGATCAGCACGCGCATGGCTGCATCCTTGCAGTGGGTGCGTCGGGCATGCTTACCTGCATGAGCCTCGACCCCATCGTCGCCGAGATCACGGTCCCGACGAGCATCACCGAGGCCTTCGTCGGCTTCACGGCCCAGATGGGCGAGTGGTGGGATCCCCTGCTCAGCCCCGAGCCGCCCACCTTCAACGGCATCGCCATCGACCCCGACGGGCCGGTCGCGTCGGTGCACGGCGAGGAGCAGTACGTCTGGGGCCGGGTGATGAAGTGGGACCCGATCGGCCACTACACGCAGGAGTTCTGGCTCGGGCACCCCGAGGAGGAGGCGACCGTGCTCGACGTCCGCTTCACCGAGGCACCCGAAGGCACGCTGGTGCGGCTCGTCCACAGCGGCTGGACCCCCGCCACCGAGGAGGTGCGCGAGAAGTACACGCACTGGGGCGACCTCCTGCAGAGGTACGCCACCCACGTGTCGTGAGCACGCCGCTCGTCCGGCCGATGCGCGTGGAGGACCTCGAGGCGTTCGCCGAGATCACCGCGACCTCCTACCACGAGGTCGACACCCGCACCCACCAGCGCGCCTGGCCCGACCCCGTACGACGCCCCGCCGCCCGCAACAGCCACTGGATCCGACGGACCGGGCAGGCGCTGGTGACCGACCCGGGCGGCTGCTGGGTGGCCGAGGTCGACGGCGAGGTGGTCGGCGGCGCGGTCTCGCGGGTCCGCGAGCTGATGTGGATCCTCGCGTCCTTCGCCGTCCGGCCCGAGCACCAGGGTCGCGGCATCGGCACCGAGCTGATGGCGGCGGCGATGCACCACGGCCGCGGGTGCCTGCGCGGCATGTTCGCCGCCAGCGCCGACCCCGGCGCCGTACGCCGCTACCGGCTGGCCGGCTTCGACCTGCACCCGCAGATGATGCTCACCGGGGTGGTCGACCGGAGCGCGATCCCGATGGTGGACCGGGTCCGCGAGGGCACGGCCGGCGACGTGGACCTGATGGACTCCGTCGACCGCCGCACGCGCGGCGCGGCCCACCTCGGTGACCACGAGCTGCTGCTCGCCCAGTTCAGGCTGGTGGTGACCGACCACTCGACCGGATCGGGCTACGCCTACGTCGACGACGACGGCTCGCCGGTGCTGGTGGCGGCCACCAACCGGCGTACGGCGTCGGGGCTCATGTGGGAGGCGCTGGCGTCCTCGTCGGCGGGCACGCAGGTGTCGGTCCACCACGTCACGGCGGCCAACGCGTGGGCGCTCGACGTGGGGCTGGCAGCGCGGATGGCGATCTACACCAACGGCTACCTGTGCCTGCGGCGGATGAAGCCGCCGGCGCCCTACCTGCACCACGGCTCGCTGCTCTAGCCCGACGACCCGTCGGGCGGCGCCTCAGGTCGCCGAGCCCGGCTCCAGGCGAGCGCCTGCGGCCACGGTGCCGGAGACCCGGGAGTCGCGGCCAACGAGCACGAGGTCGTCGTCGTGGGCCAGGCGCCGCGACGGCTCCGCTCCGACCCGTGCCTTCGCGAGCACCTCGGAGCGCTCGTCGAGGACGGAGGTGCGCACCACCGATCCCGCGCGGATGACGCAGTCCTCCATCACCACGCTGTCGTGGATCTCCGCGCCCTTCTCCACCACGACGCCGGGACCCAGCACGCTGCCCGTGACGAGGCCGGCGACGTCCGCCCCCGGGGACAGCATCGAGTCGCGGCACTCCCCCGACGCCCGCACGCGGGCGGCGGGACGGTCGGGCCAGTGCGAGATGACCGGCCGGCCGGGGTGGTCGAAGACGTCGACCCGTCCGGCGAGCAGGTCGCGGTGGGACTGCAGGTAGAGGCTCGGCTGGCCGACGTCACGCCAGTAGCCGGTCAGCGGGACCGCGACGGTCTTCCCGGTCTCCACGAGCCGCGGGAGCAGGTGCTCGCCGAAGTCGCCGATGCCGCTGTCGCCGCCGTCGGCCTCCGCCGACAGCTCGCGACGCAGGTCGCGCAGCGTCTCCAGCAGCGCCTCGGTGTCGTAGAGGAAGATCTCGGTCGCGACGGTGCCCGCCGAGGGCCGGGACGGCTTGTTCTCGACGCCGGTGACGGTGCCGTCGCGGCCTGCGATCACGACGACGTTGTCCGAGGCGTCCTTCTTGGTGACCTCGCTGGTCAGCACGGTGGCCACGCGACCGGCGGCGACGTGCTCCTCGACCACGGGCGCGAGGTCCATGTTGAAGACGTGGTCGGCGCTGCACACGGCGAGCGTGCGCGCACCGAACGCCTCGATGTCGGCCGACATCCGCAGCAGCAGGTCGCCGTTGCCGTGGGCGAAGCCGCTCTCGGTCGCGGGTCCGGTGCCGGTCTGCGGGACGATGCGGCGGAAGCCGCCGCGGTTGCGGTCCAGGCTCCACGGGCGACCCCCGGAGAGGTAGTCGTCGATCGAGGTCACCTGGTACTCCAGGGACACCCACACGTCGGCGAGGTCGGCGTGAACGAGCCCCGAGAGGGCGAAGTCGACCAGCCGGTGCACCCCGCCGTACGGCAGTGCGGGCTTGGCCCGTTCGCGCGTCAGCACGTCCATCCGGGACCCCTGGCCCCCGGCCTGCACCAGGGCAAGCACCTCACCGCGTCGTGACATGGCCGAAGCATGGCACCCGGGGTGAGCTGTCCGCGCCCCCTCATAGGATGAAGGAATGAGCCTCGTCGACCTGCCGCTCCTCCCCCTCGGCAAGGGCCGCGACCTCGACGCCGAGCGCGGCGTGGAGTGTCCCGGCGACCTGCCCGCGGCGTCCGACCCCGACCTGGTCGCCCGGGCGCGCGCGGCCAAGGAGGCGCTGGGCGAGCGGGTCTTCGTCCTCGGTCACCACTACCAGCGCGACGAGGTCATCCAGTTCGCCGACGTCACCGGCGACTCCTTCAAGCTGGCCCGCGACGCGGCCGCACGCCCGGCCGCGGAGTTCATCGTCTTCTGCGGCGTCCACTTCATGGCCGAGTCCGCCGACATCCTCACCTCGCCGAGCCAGCAGGTGGTCCTCCCCGACCTCGCCGCCGGTTGCTCGATGGCCGACATGGCCCGTCTGCGCCAGGTCGAGGACGCCTGGGACGCGATGGCCGACGCGGGCATCCAGGACGCCGTCGTCCCGGTGACCTACATGAACTCCAGCGCCGACATCAAGGCGTTCTGCGGGCGCAACGGCGGAGTCGTCTGCACCTCGTCCAACGCCGACGTCGCGCTGGACTGGGCGTTCGCCCAGAAAGCCGATCTCGGCGAGGGCGCCAAGGTGCTCTTCCTGCCCGACCAGCACCTCGGTCGCAACACCGCGGTGCTCCAGATGGGCATCGGCCTCGACGAGTGCGTCGTGTGGGACCCGTTGCAGCCCGGCGGCGGCCTGACCACGGAGGAGCTCCGGAAGGCGCGGATGATCCTCTGGAAGGGTCACTGCTCGGTGCACGGCAGGTTCTCCGAGGACGTCGTCGACGAGCTGCGCGTCAAGCACCCCGGCATCAACGTGCTGGTCCACCCGGAGTGCAAGCACGAGGTCGTGCTCAAGGCCGACCTGGTCGGCTCCACCGAGTTCATCATCAAGACCATCGAGGCCGCCGAGCCCGGCACGGTGTGGGCCATCGGCACCGAGCTCAACCTGGTCAAGCGTCTCGCCGACGCCCACCCCGACAAGACGATCGTCTTCCTCGACCGCAACGTCTGCTACTGCTCGACGATGAACCGCATCGACCTCCCGCACCTCGTCTGGGCCCTCGAGAGCCTGGTCGCCGGCACCGTGGTCAACCGGATCACCGTCGACCCCGACACCGAGGCCGACGCGCTCGTGGCGCTCCAGCGGATGCTCGACCTGCCCGGCAAGTCGCACCGCGACTGAGCGACCGGGCGCGACGACGATGGCACGACGGCGGATCAGCGACTCCGAGCGCCGCAGCCGGATCGCCGTACGACACGCGCTGGCGCCGGCGCACCGGCTGACCGACGTCGCCGAGGTGACCCGCGCGATGACGGTCCTGCACGCGACCGAGGCGGCCACCGTGCACCTCGCGGTCGCCGCCCGCGCCGAGGGCGTCAAGCCCGAGGACGTCGACGCGGAGCTGTACGACGCCCGGTCGGTGGTGAAGCAGCTCGCGATGCGACGGACGCTGTTCGTCTTCCCACGTGAGCTGCTGCCCGCGGCATGGGGCAGCGCCTCGGCACGGGTGGCGACCTCGGAGCGCAAGCGGATCGCCAAGGCCATCGCCGCCGGCGGCATCGCCCGCGACGGGGAGGCGTGGCTGGACGCCGCCCGCGACGCGACGCTCGCCCGCCTGGCGGCGGGGCCGGCGACCACCGCCGAGCTGCGGGCCGAGGTCCCGGAGCTGGCCGGGATGGTCGGCGGCACCACCGACAAGACGTGGGACCGACCCGTGTCGGTCGCCCCCTGGGTGCTCACCCACCTCGGCCTCGAGGGGAAGGCCCTGCGCGGGCGCAACGCCGGGCACTGGCGCCTCAACAAGCCGACCTGGACGACCGCCGACGACTGGCTGGGGGTCGTGGACGAGCCGCTCGGGCAGGACCCCGGCTACGCCGCGCTGGTGGACCGGTGGCTGACCACCTTCGGACCCGGCACCGCGGCCGACATCCAGTGGTGGCTGGGGTCGACCAAGACCGCCGTCACCCGGGCGCTGGCCGACCTGGGCGCCGTCGAGGTCGACCTCGACCACGGCACGACGGGCTGGGTCCATCCCGCCGACGAGGACACCGGACCCGTCGAGCCGTGGGCGGCACTCCTGCCGACGCTCGACCCCACGGTGATGGGCTGGAAGTCGCGCGACTTCTACCTCGCCCCGGAGCATGTCCCCTACCTCTTCGACACCAACGGCAACGCCGGCACCACGGCGTGGTGGGACGGCCGCATCGTGGGCTGCTGGGTCCAGGACGAGGAGGGGGTGGTGCGGCTGTCCCTGCTGGAGGACGTCGGACCCGACGGGCTCGCCGCCCTCGAGCTCGAGGCGCAGCGGCTCACCGCCTGGCTCGACGGCACCGTCATCGGCAACGTCTACGCCTCGCGGCAGATGAAGCAGGCCAAGCTGCCCTGACCCCGGGCGCGACCTGCGCGGGACGGGCTCAGGCGTCGGCGCGGGGCAGCTCGAACCAGAACACGGCTCCGCCGCCCTCGCGGTCCTCGACGCCCATCTGGCCGCCATGGGCCTCGACGATCCGACGGCACGTCGCCAGCCCGATGCCCGAGCCCTCGACGGTCTTGTCGAGGCGCGCCAGCGGCGCGAACACCCGCTCGCGCTTCTCGTCCGGGATCCCGCGGCCCCGGTCGCGCACCTCGACGCGATGGTGCCCGTCGACCGGCATCGAGTCGACCTCGACGTCGGGCTGCTCGCCCGCGACGGTGAACTTCGCCGCGTTGTCGACGAGGTTCATCAGCACCGACCGCAGCTGGCCGGCGTCACCGCGCACCAGCGGTAGCTCGCCCACGCCCACCTGCTCGCGGGGGATCCGCCCGGTCAGGTCGTCGAGCGCCGACTGCATCTCCACGGCGAGGTCGACGACGTCCTCACCCGGGGCCTGGCCCTGCTGCGCGAACTCCAGCAGGTTGTTGATCAGGTCGGTCATCCGGTCCACGCCGCGGCGCGCGCGGGCCAGGGTGTCGAGCTGGTCGGGCTCCTCGATGTCGAGCTCGAGCGTCTCGAGCGACAGCGAGATGGACGTCAGCGGGTTCTTCAGGTCGTGGCTGACCTGCCCGGCGAACTGGGCAAGGCGCTCGTTGGAGGTGCTGAGGCGGGCGTTGGCCACGCTGAGGCGGCGCGAGGCGAGCTCGAGCTCGAGGACGTCCACCACGCGGTCGGCGAGCTGGGCCAGGCCTCGGGCCGCCTGGGGCGTCACCTCGTGGGACCGGTCGTCGAAGACGCAGAGGGTGCCGATGGTGACGCCGGCGGGTGTCGTGAGCGGGTGGGAGCCGTAGTACTTCACGTCGGCGAGCTCGCCGGTCGTCCACGGGTTGTGGGCGAAGCGCACGTCGTCACCGGCGTCCTCGAGCATGATCGGCGTGCCGCTCTCCACCACGAGCCGGCACATCGAGTGGTCGATCGGCGAGTCCGCGCCGTCGAAGCCGGCCGTCGCGACCTGGTGCTGCGAGTGGGAGCTCAGCAGGTTGACGGCGGCGAAGGGCACGCCGGCGACCTGGGCGGCGAGCTGCACGAGGGAGTCGAGCTCGCGGCGTGGCTCCCCGTCGAGGACGTCGTACGCCGCGATCGAGCGGTCGCGTGCCTCCGCGTCCGTCACAGCCCCGGGGCCTTCCAGACCGCAAGCCACCGCTGCAGGTCCGGCTCCATGGGGAGCTCGGCTCCCAGCAGGTCGCGCACGGACAGCTCCAGCAGCGTGTCGCGGGTCTGCTCGCCCGAGGGCGCGAAGGGGTAGAACGTGCCCTGCTTGTAGAGGTAGGTGAGGCCGAAGCGCTGACCCGACGCGTTGGCGAACGGGACCATCGAGCACAGCAGGCCGGACTCGAACCCGTTGAGCTCGAGCGTGGTGTTGACGGCGTGGAGGTCGGTGCACAGCCCGGGCACGTCGTCCTTGTCACCGGCGACCACGAGCCAGGTGAACCCGAAGTCGTCCTGGGTGATCTCGACCTCGGGCGCCTCGGCGTCGTCACGGATCAGGGCCAGCACATCGGCCTGGGTCTGCGCGAAGGCCGCCCCGGCCGCCGAGCGGTAGCAGACCGATCCCGCGCCGGTGGGCTCGAACCCCAGCGCGGTCTGGAGCGTGATCGCAGCGCTCGGCACGTGGAAGAGCGCGTCGAGGTTGTTGCGCTTGGGCTGCGTCCGCGCGCGCATCGCCTCCCAGAGTCCCATCGCCGTCCCCTCAGTCGTTCGGCCGGCTCAGCTCGGCCTGGATCCGGGCGAGCTGCTCGAGCCGTTGCTGGAGGGGCGGGTGGGTGGCCATCAGGCCGCTCAGGCCACCGGCGAACGCCGGGACGATGCACAGCGCGCTCGCCGAGTTGGCCGTGCGCAGGTCCTTCGTCGGGGTGGCCGCGGCCGACTCGCCGCTGATCTTCTGCAGGGCCGAGGCGAGGGCTGCCGGCTTCATCGTCAGGTAGGCGCCCGACCGGTCGGCGCAGAGCTCGCGGTAGCGCGAGAGGACGCGCAGCATCACGAAGCTGACGGCGTACACGAACAGGCTGACGAGCAGCACGACCAGGGCGACCGGCAGGGCGCTGTTGTTGTTGCCGCGCGAGCGGCCCATGCCGCCGAACTGCGTGAAGCGCATCAGCAGGCCCGCCGCGATGCCGGCCGACGAGGCGATCGTCATCACCAGCACGTCGCGGTGGGCGACGTGGCTCAGCTCGTGGGCCAGGACCGCCTCGAGCTCCTCGGCATCGAGCTTCTGGAGGATGCCGGTCGTCACGCAGACCACCGCACGGTCGGGCGAGCGACCGGTCGCGAACGCGTTGGCGACCGGCAGGTCGGAGACACCGACCCGCGGCTTGGGCATGTCGGCGAGGGCGCAGAGCCGGTCGATCATGCCGTGCAGCTCGGGCGCCTCCTCCGGGCTCACCTCGCGGGCGCGCATCGCCCGCATCGCGACCTTGTCGGAGCTCCACCACTGCCAGAAGGCGATGCCGATCGCGATGGCTGCGACCGCGATGGCCCCGCCGGCGCTGTTGACGTAGGCGATGACCAGCGAGACGAGGCCCACGAACAGCGCCCCGAGCAGGAACATGGTGAGGGTCATCCGGGCGGTCAGCCCGGAGTCCTTGATGAAGCGGGAGGTGGCCACGAGTCGGGCGACCTCAGCCAGGGATGAGGCCGTCGTCGCCCAAGAGCTCACGGACCTCGTCGATGGTCGCGTCCGGCGGCGGCAGGATCAGGTCGGACTCGTCGAGCGAGTCGAGCTCGTGGTGCGAGCCGCTCGCGCGGACGGCGGACAGCAGGCCGTGCAGGGCGGTGCGGAACATCGCCTCGTCACCCGAGTCGACGGCCTGCTCGATCTGGTTGTCGAGGCCGTTGAGGGCGTCGAGCGCGTGGTCGTCGAGGTCGTACTGACCCTCGCCGAGGATGCGTACGATCATGCGCGCCCGCCCTCGTTGGTCTCGCCCTCGGCGCGCACGGTCTCGGGCTCCTCGGCGAGGATGTCGCCACCCGTCTCGGAGGACTCGATGGCCTGCGGGGCGCTCGAAGCCTTGAGCCGCGCCAGCTCGGCCTCGACGTCGGAGCCCGAGCTGAGGGCGTCGAGCTCACGCGTGATGTCGTCGCCGGCGTTGAGCTGGGAGGCGTCGTCGAGGGCGCCGGAGGCGATCAGCTCGTCGATGGCCTGGCCGCGCGCCTGCATCTGGGCGGTCTTGTCCTCGGCACGCTGGATGGCGAGGCCGACGTCGCCCATCTCCTCGCCGATGCCCGACATCGCCTCGCCGATGCGCGTCTGCGCCTCGGCGGCGGTGTAGGTGGCCTTGATGGTCTCCTTGCGGGTGCGGAAGGCCTCGACCTTGGCCTGCAGCCGCTGCTGCGCCAGGACGAGCTTCTCCTCCTCGCCCTGGAGCGTCGCCTGCTGCTCCTTGAGGGCGGTGATCTGCGAGGCGAGCCCCGACTTGCGGGTCAGCGCCTCGCGGGCGAGGTCCTCGCGACCGGCGCCGATGGCCTTCTCGGCCTGTCCCTGCAGCTTGGCCGCCTGCTGGTCGAGCTGGTTGACCTGCAGCTCGACGCGCTTGCGGCTGGTGGCCACGTCGGCGACACCGCGGCGGACCTTGGAGAGGAGCTCGAGCTGCCGCTGGTAGCTGTAGTCGAGGGTCTCGCGGGGGTCCTCCGCCTTGTCCAGGGCCTTGTTGGCCTTGGAGCGGAAGATCAGGCTGATGCGCTTCATGAGACTCATCGGGGTGGAGACCCTCTCTTGGTCATGCGGGGGTGGTGGCTGGAACGACTGGACTGTCGTTCTCACCCTAGAACCAAACCCAAGGCGGAGGTAGGGCATCCCGCGACGCCGCGCCCGGCGGGTCGCGACGATAGGCTGGTCATACCGTCACGATCCGTCCATCCGTTCCTCTCGTAGCCATGTGAAGGCAGCACGCGTGTTCCGTCGTACCAACTCCGAGCCGGAGACCCCCACCACCGACCTGAAGGCGGGCGGCAAGGGTCGACCCACGCCGACGCGCAAGGAGGCCGAGGCAGCCGCCCGGGCCCGCGCGAAGGTGCCCCGCACGCGCAAGGAGCAGGCCGCCGCCCAGCGCGCCGCGCGCGGCGACACGTCCCGCAAGATGCGCCAGGCGATGAAGACCGGTGACGAGAAGTACCTGCCCGCCCGCGACCGCGGTCCCGTGCGCCGCTTCATCCGCGACTTCGTCGACTCGCGGTTCTCCTTCATCGAGCTGATGGTCCCGCTGCTGATCGTGTCGATGGTGCTGGGCTACTCCGGCAGCTCGACGATGGTCCAGCTCGGCAACACGGTCCTGTTCACCACCCTGCTGGTGATCGTCCTCGACATCGTGATGCTCCGGCTCCGGCTGCGGCGCGAGCTCGCCCGCCGCTTCCCCGAGGAGCCGGTCAAGGGCACCACGCTCTACGCCGCGATGCGGTCCCTGCAGATGAAGTTCCTCCGGCTGCCCAAGCCGCAGGTCAAGATCGGCGAGAAGCTCCCCGAGACCTATCGATGAGCCCGCGCTGATGTCCCACAGCCACTCCCCCGCAGGCGGGGGACCCAGTGCCGACGTGTCCGTGCGGGTCGCCTGGGCCGACGACGCGCCGGCGATCGCCGCCGTGCAGGTCCGGGCGTGGCCCGAGCTCTACGCCGGCCTGCTGCCGGCCGAGGTGCTGCCGACCGACGTCGACGCCGTCGCCGAGCAGTGGCGCCAGGTGCTCGCGCGTCCGGCCGACGCCCGCAACCGGGTGCTCGTCGCCCTCGAGCGCAACCGGGTGGTGGGCTTCGCCCTGACCTCGGCAGCCGCTGACCCCGACTGCGACCCCGTCGCCGACGGAGAGCTGGCCGAGGTGACCCTCGACCCCTCGGAGCGGGCGAAGGGCCACGGCTCGCGGCTGCTCCAGGCGGCCGTCGACACCCTCGCCGCCGACCGCTTCACCCGCGCCGTCAGCTGGGTCAACGCCGGCGACGACGCCCTGCGGACGTTCCTCACCGACGCCGGCTGGGCACCGGACACGGCCCACCGCGAGCTCGACCTCGACGGGACCGGCACGACCACCGTCAAGCAGGTACGCCTCCACACGGCGATCGCCTGACCTCGTCTCTCGCGGCATGACCCGATCGGGGTAATTCACCCCTGGGGCGCTTGCATTTCGCGTCACGCGCGTCACCATGGACTGACCGGCCGCTCGCCGGTCCACCACGGGGGTCCAGATGCTAGGTCCGCTTCCCGCTCTGCACAGGTACGTGCTCGTCCTCGCCGCGCTCGTCGTCTGCGTCGGCATCGGCCTCTGGTTCGGCGCCGTGCCGCAGCTCCCGCTCAACCTGCGGGTGGGGCTGGTCGCCGGCGCCGCAGCGGGGGTCGCCGCGGCGTTCGTGCTCGTCCACGACTTCCACCAGCAGCAGGGCCGCGCCGCCCGCGCACGCCGTCGCCACTGAGCTGCGGGTCGGGACGGGCTCCGGGCCCGCCCGGCAGATGACCTAGCCTCGGGGCGTGTCCGAAGCCGCCATCAGTCCCACTGAGCGGTCGGCGATCGTCCGCGACAGCCTGGCGGTCGGCCTGGCCACCGGGGCGTACGGCTTCGGCTTCGGCGCCGTGTCGGTCGCCTCCGGCCTGAGCATCGCCCAGACGTGCGTCCTGTCGCTGCTGATGTTCACCGGTGCCAGCCAGTTCGCCCTCGTGGGAGTCGTGGCCGCGGGAGGCGCCCCGGTGTCGGGTGCGGCGACGGCGCTGCTGCTCGGCACCCGCAACACCCTCTACGGCCTCCGGATGGCGCCGCTGCTGCGCTGGCGCGGCTGGCGGCGCGTGGCGGCCGCCCACGTGCTGATCGACGAGTCGACGGCGATGGGGGTCACCCGCGACACCACCGAGGGCACCCGCCTGGGCTTCCTCACCACCGGTGTCTCCGTCTTCGTCCTGTGGAACCTCGCGACCGCCGTCGGGGCGGTCGCCGGCGAGGCCGTCGGCGACCCCCGCACGTTCGGTCTCGACGCCGCCGTGGGCGCCGCGTTCCTCGCCCTGCTGTGGCCGCGGCTCCGCGACCGGCGCAACGTCCTCGTGGGCGTCCTCGCCGCGGCCGTCGCGCTCGCGGCGGTGCCGGTGACGGCGGCCGGGGTGCCGGTGCTCGCGGCCGGCGGAGTGGCTCTGCTCGTCGGGGTGCTGGGCAAGCGCCAGGACCCCACCGAGGTCCCCGGGCCCGACGACGTGGCAGGGAGGCACCACTGATGTGGACCGCCGTGCTGCTGGCCGGCGTCGGGTGCTACCTGCTCAAGCTGGCGGGGCTGTCGCTGCCGGAGCGGGTGCTGGCGCACCCGACGGTCGAGCGGGTCGCGGACCTGATCCCGGTGGCGCTGCTGTCGGCACTGGTCGCCGTGCAGGTCTTCTCGACAGGCCCCGAGCTGGTGCTCGACGCACGCGCGCTGGGACTCGCCTTCGCCGTGGTGGCCCTGCTGCTGCGCATGCCGTTCCTCGTCGTGGTCGTGGGGGCGTCGGTCGTGGCGGCCGTGGCTCGCCTCGTCTGACGCCCCCACTCCCCATGTGGGTCGGCTGGGGTGGTCAGCCGACCGAGACGGCGCTCCAGGCCGCGGCCACAGCGGTGTGCTGGGCCGAGCCGGCGCCGTACAGGTCCCGCGCCGCGTCGAGCGTCGCGGTGCGCGCACCGGCGTACGTGGTGCCGGAGGTCATGTAGACCGTCAGCGCGCGGTACCAGATCCTCGCTGCCGCGTCCCGGCCGATGCCGGTGACCGACGAGCCGTTGCAGGTCGTCGAGCTGTGGCTCACGCCGCCGATCGTCCTGGTCCCGCTGCCCTCGGCGAGCAGGTAGAAGAAGTGGTTGCCGATGCCGGAGGAGTAGTGCACGTCGACGTCCTTGGCGGTGCTGCTCCAGCAGTCGAGCGAGCTGCCGTCGGACGACGGGCGGTCCATCCGGCGGAACCCGGCGTGCTCCTTGAGGTCGAACTCCTCGCCGATGAGGTAGTCGGCCGGGTCGTTGGCGTTGCCCGCGTGGAACTCGACGAGGGTGCCGAAAATGTCGGAGGTCGCCTCGTTGAGGCCGCCGGACTCGCCGGAGTAGGTCAGGTTCGCGGAGTTCTCGGTCACGCCGTGGGTCATCTCGTGGCCGGCGACGTCGAGCGAGACCAGCGGCCCGAAGTCGACGCCGTCGCCGTCGCCGTACGTCATCTTGCTGCCGTCCCAGAACGCGTTGACGTAGCCGTTGCCGTAGTGGACCCGGTTGTAGGAGCCGCGGCCGTCGTTCCAGATGCCGTTGCGCCCGTGCACGGCCTTGAAGTAGTCCCACGTGACGTCGGAGCCGTACTGCGCGTCGGCTCCGGCGCTCGCCCGGTTGCTGGGCTGGCCGTTGCCGAAGGTCGTCGACGTCGAGGTGAACGTCGTGCCCGTGGAGCACCCGGTGCCGAAGATCTGGCAGAAGATCGAGTCCTCGGCGTTCTTCATGTCGGTCGTGTAGGTGCCGCCGCGCGTGGCGTCCTTGAGCGTGTACGACGTCCCGGAGCCGCTGACCTGCAGCGGGATCGTGCCGCTGTAGAGCGTCTGGCCCTGTCCGTCGACGTTGACGACCTGCTCCTCGCTCCGGATCACCGTGCCGGTGCGTGCGTCGACGTACGTCGCCAGGCGCGAGGGGGTGCCGTCGGCCTGCGTGCCGCCGGTGACGACCTCCCACGCCAGGCGCGGCGTGGCCCTTGTGGCGTCGACGACGAGCTCACGCGCCTCGGCACGGTCGTCGCCGCGGACGCCGGCGGTGCGGGCGTTGCGCGCCAGGACGGTGCGCGTGGCCGCGGTCCTCGGGATCGCGGCGTCGGTGCCGACGGTCAGCGGCGCGGCCACCGTCTGGCTGACGCCGTCCCAGCCGCCGGAGGCGTCACGGTGGACGACGAGGTCGCCGCCGACCACGCGGAGGCCGTCCAGGGTGCGGTCGAACCGCACGTGCGTGCTGCCGTCCGGGTCGACGAGGGTGGTGCCGGCGACGAAGGCCTGGCCGTCGGTGCTGCGCGCCGCGCCCGGGTGGCGCTGCAGCGCGGCGAGGGCGTCGGACACGACGTCGGCCCGGACCGCCGCGGGCGCGCCCTGCG